>JAILLM010000083.1 GCA_024693165.1 Bacilli bacterium
GATTTCTATAATCATTTAGAAGATATTAAGAATACTAATATTCAAGCATATGAATTAGATATAGAAATTAATAAAGCTATTGAAACTTTAAGAGTAATTGATACTGATTATAAAAAATTGAGCGAAAAGAAAGAATTTAAAGATGTATTAAGAAAGTTTGAGGAATCAGATACAAAAATTACTGCAGCTAAATCTTTCTTTAATAAAAATAATGAATGTTTAATGAACTATACTAAAAAAATAGTTCCTAAATTAATTGCTAAAGTAAACAAAATAAAAATTCAACCATCATTTGAAACAGTTGAATTGTTTAGTGAAGATATGAAAGTCATTGATGAATAATCAATGATTTTTTTACCATTCAATTTTATCTATATTATTCTTTTTCAAAAACTCATTAGTCTTAGAAAATGGTTTACTTCCAAAAAAACCAGTTCTTGCACTAAATGGAGATGGATGGGGAGATTCAATTATTAAATGTTTATCATTTGTAATTAAGTCTCTTTTTGTTTTAGCAAAATTACCCCAAAGGATAAAAACAACGGGTATATCCTTTTCATTTACTTTCTTAATTATTTCATCAGTAAATTTATCCCATCCAAGTTTTGCATGTGAACCAGGTGTATCTTTAATAACTGTTAAAGTTGAATTAAGAAGTAAAACTCCTTGATTTGACCAATCGGTTAAATCTCCGGATAAACGAGTTATTCCTAAATCTTCAAATAGTTCTTTATAAATATTCTTAAGTGATGGGGGTAATTTAATTCCATCATTAACTGAAAATGATAATCCCATCGCTTCACCTTCACCATGGTATGGGTCTTGCCCAACAATTACTACTTTTGTATCTTTATATGAAGTAAGCTTTAAAGCATTAAAAAGATTTTCTTTTGAAGGATATATTGTTTTTGAATTATATTCTTCATTTACTTTATTCATTAGATTATTAAAATAATCTGAATTAATTATATCTGAAAGGATTAAATCCCAATCATTACCAATCATACAATCACCTTTACTTATTATATCAAAAAAGTTACCTATTTATGGTAACTTTCATTATTTAAAATCTTAAATGATCTATATATTTGTTCTAAAAGTAAACATCTAAATACACCATGTGGATAAGTATTTCTTCCAAAGGATAATCTAAAGTTAGATTTTTCTAATACTCTTTTATCTATTCCATCAGATCCACCAATAATAAATGTTATAGATGGATAATTGATAAATGTTTTATCAATTAATTCTGAAAGTTCAACTGAAGAAAGATTCTTTCCACCAATTTCCATAGTAACAACATAATCTTTATTATTAAGTAACTTTAGAATTAAATCGCCTTCAGCCTTAATATTTGAATCTTTAAGTTCAGTTATTACTACTTTATGATATTTAGTAAGTCTCGTTAAATAGTCATCAGCCATTTGAACTAAATATTTATCTTTTAATTTACCTACACAAATAATATTAATCATTATAATTCTACTCTTTCTCTTTGTTTTGCAATAACAAAGTTGTTAAATTCAACATCATTTTCTTTTAATGTCGCTTTTACATCTCTTAATGCTATTTCAGGATCATTATTTTCCTTTGATAAATGTGCAAGTGCTATTTTTTTCGTGTCAGGGCCAATAATTTTAGTTAAATAAAATCCTGTTTGTCCATTTGATAAATGTCCTTTATCAGATAAAATTCTTGTTTTTAACCATTGAGGATATCTACCATGCATTAAAAGTTCTACATCATGATTTGCTTCAAAAACATATTTGTTTTTATTATATAGTTTTTTAAATAGTCTTTGATTTATATAACCAGTATCAGTTATATAAACAAACGATTCTTCACCATCATAAATAATATAACCACGTGAAGCTGGTGCATCATGACTAGTATGAAACATTTCAATTAATGTATCATCAAATTTATAATCTTTAAATTCTAATACTAAATTATCATAGTCTTTAACATAATCTATTTCATTTAGCATTTCTTCATCAACATATAATTCAGGATGATTTTTATTTAAGAATACCTTAAGAGCAGATGTATGATCAGAATGAGTATGAGTAATTAAAATCATATCTATTTCACTTGGATCTACATCTATCTCTTCAAGTCTTTCTTTAATATATTTATAATTCATTCCTGCATCAATAAGTACCTTTTTATTCTTAGTTTGTATAAATACCGAATTCCCTTCAGACCCACTTGCTAAGATATGTACTAACATCTGAATGCCACCTTGCATGGATTTAATCTAGTTCCTGAAGGGTTTTCAATTTGCCAGTGTAAGTGTGTACCTGTTGAAGATCCACTACTTCCCATATAACCAATAACTTGTCCTTGAGAAACTGTTTGACCCTCTTTAACTGGAACTGAATTTGTTAAATGGGCATATGTTATTTTATAACCATTAGACATTAAAACTACTACATGGTTACCATAAGTTCCGCCACATGAGTTATTTAATGATCCTCTATTAGCACAACCATTAACTACTTCAACAACTGTACCTGGGGTAGATGAGTAAATTGGAGAACCCATACCACAACCAGAGATATCTATAGCTTCATGCATTTTACCCCAGCGCCATTCATATCTAGATGTAATCTTAAATGGTGTCACTGTAGGCCAGAAGAAATCAACATTTCCTAATTCATTATTATAATGATAATTTCCAGGATTATAACCTTTAGTTCCTCTAGTAATTACTTCATCAATTGCTGGTGTAATTACTTCTTTATTAGAGATTACTAGGCTTTGAATATCTCCATTTATATATACAATCTCTTGTGTAATCTTTGTTCTACCATTTTGACCTTGAGTTGTTACTTCTTTAGAACCTACATATCTATTATCATCATCAACATATTTTGTACTATAAGCAATATCTACAGTTTCAACTACTCTTTTACCATATGTAACTGATACGACTGGATTAATTAATCCTACGTTAATATCTTGTCCAGCTCTTAATAATGAATCACTCTTAATATTTGGGTTAGCAATTAATAATTCTTTAATATTTAAGTTATTATTATTTGCAATTGATTCAAGGTTATCATTTTCTTGAACTTGAACACTCTTTTGTTTATCTGTAGTTCCATATAATAAATACATTGTTAATTCATCAACATCAGTGAATATTTTTTCTTCTGAAGAAACATAATCTTTCTTAATTGTTATTGATTCAGCTAGATAAACTGAAGTTAAAATCTCACCTTCATCTACAATTTCACTTTGTGTTTTAGATTCATATGCAT
This sequence comes from Bacilli bacterium, assembly GCA_024693165.1. Classification (GTDB taxonomy): domain Bacteria; phylum Bacillota_I; class Bacilli_A; order RF39; family UBA660; genus UBA6985. The sequence continues at coordinate 3,264 of JAILLM010000083.1, forward strand.
TTAAACTATCTTCACCAATAAATGCAACCGCAGTATTATATAAAGCTTTTTTAATTAAGTCTTTATCTAATGTATATATATGCAATTGTTTTTTATTATTATTTTTTTCTAAAATTGTTGGAGAAGAATTATCATTATAATTTATTGTTATATTATATCCTTCAATAGTAAAAGGTTCTTTTTCTTTTACTTCATCATAAATCTTATCTTCTGAAACAATATCATGATTATATGTATATACTTTATTTATACTTAAACCATTTGGTGGATAAACTTTTTCTACACCATATGATTCTTTAATCATAGTTTGTTCATTATCTATCATATCAAGCAATGTTTTCTTAGAAGAAATTAAACCTATCTTTTCTCCGTTTAAATATACTTGGTATGCTTCGCTAGGATCTCCTAATTCGCGTTTATCCATTCCTATAAAAAATACTAAAATAACTAATATTCCTGTAAATAGAAAACTAATTATTTTATCTTTCATAATATCACCTAATTCTCTTCTTCTGCTTTATCAACATAATTACGGAATAAACTAATATTACGTTCAAATACTAATTTGATAGTCTTTGTATTACCATTTCTGTGTTTTGCTACGATTAATTCTGAAAGAGAAACATTACTTTCTTCTTGTTCTCCTTTTTTAGTATAGTAGTCATCTCTATATAAGAATGATACTATATCAGCATCTTGTTCAATTGAACCAGATTCTCTTAAGTCTGATAACATTGGACGTTTGTCTTCTCTTGACTCAACTTGACGTGATAATTGGGCAAGAGCAATTACCGGAACTTCAAGTTCCATTGCCATTGTTTTAAGACTTCTTGAAATATCTGATACTTCTTGTTGTCTGTTTGAACCATATCCAGATCCACCAGAAATTAATTGTAAGTAGTCGATAATTACTAGTCCTAAATTATGTTGTTCGGCAAGTCTTCTACATTTAGCTCTAATTTCACTAATTGTGATATTAGTAGCATCTTCAAAATAAATAGGAGCATCACTTAAAGTTGAAGCAGCTTCATTAAGCTTCTTCCAGTCTTCATTAGTTAACTGACCAGTTGCAATTCTTCTTGCTTCGATTGCACCTTCTGCTGCAAACATACGATTCATTAATTGGTCAGCACCCATTTCCAAGTTGAATAATCCTACACTTTTACCACTTGAGATAGCAGCATGTACTGCTAAGTTAAGTGCAAAGGCAGTTTTACCCATAGCTGGACGAGCTGCAATAATAATAAATTGATTTGGTTGTAATCCACCAGTTAATTTATCAAAATCACTAAATCCTGTTGCAAGACCAGTAACATCTGATCCATTTTTTGATAAATATTCTAGTTTCTTTAATGCATCTTTAACTACTTCAGAAGAAATTTTAAAATCTCCTGCTTTTCTTTGCTTAGTAATCGCAAAAATTTGTTTTTCTGCACTATCAATAGCATCACCAGTAGCTGTATCTTCTTCTCTGGCAACTTGTTCAATTTTTTCACATGCATGAATTAGATTTCTTCTTAAAGCTTTATCTTTAACAATATCAATATATTCATCAATGTTAGATGCAGATACAACTGATTGAATAACATCAGTTAAATAATCAACACCACCAATTTCTGAGATTGGTTTATATTTTTCGATTTCATTTTTTAATGTTAAAGCATCAATGGCTTTATTTTCTTTTTGTAAATCAACGACTGCTTGAAAAATAACTGCATTCTTATCGTCATAAAACATATCTTTAGTTAAAGAATTACTTACTTTTTCCAAAGCTTGTTTAGACATTATTGCACAACCTAAAACATTTTTTTCAGCTTCTAAATTCTTTGGTTCTCCTTTTACTTCATTAATTTTTGCCATATATATCCCCCTAAATGACGTTAATGTTTACTTTTGCTACAACTCCTTTATATAAATTGATTTTTGCAACATGTGTTCCAAGTGTATCAATTTGATGATCACAATCAATTTTCTTCTTATCTACATCAAAACCTTTTTTCTTTAGTTCATCTGCAATTTGTTTAGTTGAAATTGATCCAAACATTTTTCCGTCTTTACCTGTTTTAGCATTAAATTTTATAGTTAATTTTTCTAAGTCTTCTTTAACTTTAGTAAAACTTTCAACAGTTGCTTTTTCATCCTTTTCTCTTTTTTTCATAGTCAAATCATATTTATTTTTGTTTGTACTATTGTAAGGAATAGCAAGTCCTGTTTTGATTAAGAAATTATTTGCATATCCATCAGATACATCAATAATTTCATCCTTTTTACCTTGTTTTTTAACATCTTTTAGTAAAATTACTTTCATTTTAATCACCTACCAGTTCATAATCATTATATCAAAGGTATCCTTTGATTGCATTAACTATACCATAAAAATATTCTATATATATCGAAAATGCTAAATTTGTTGAAAACTCTATTTATTTTGTTGAAAAAAGAGACTTTTTCAAGTCTCTAGTCATTCCATTTAAAGTTTTCAACTTCATCTATTTCTTTTCCAGTTGATCTAATTAAGTCATGATGTTCTTTTAGTTTTGAAATACAATAATTCTTAAGTTCTACATTTGTATTTCCTAATAATCTAACTGTATCAATAACTAAATGATATCTATCGATATAGTTAACTACTCTCATATCAAATGGAGTTGTAATACATCCTTCTTCTTCATATCCATGAATTACATCATAATCTCTATCTCTATTATAAGTAAGTTGTCTTATAACATTTGGATATCCATGGAATGAGAATATTGTTGGAACTCCTCTTAAGAATAGTGAATCATATTCTTCATCACTAATTGATTCTAACTTTTGAAGATCAACTACGTTGATAACTCTTACTTTAATATTATTTTGTCTTAATATTTGTGTAGCTGCTAATACTTCAAGTGTTGGTGTATCACCTGCACAAGCAAGTATTACATCCGGATTAGGATCACTTGCGAATTCCCAAATACCTAATCCTTTTTCACAATGCTTAATTGTTTCTTCTTTTGTTAACCATTGTGGTCTTGGATGTTTAGATGCAACTATTACATTAATATGATTTTTTGATTTTAAACACTTATCAGCAAAGTAAATAAGTGAATTTGTATCATATGGAAGATAAATATTAGTTATCTTTCTCTTTTTACATAATATATGATTTATAAGACCTGGATCTTGATGTGTATATCCATTATGGTCTTGTTGCCAAATATGACTTGTTTCAATAATGTTAAGTGAACTAATATCCTTTCTCCAAGGAATCTCATTACACATTTTTAACCATTTAGCAAAAATTCCTATCATTGAATCAATTACTCTTGCAAATGATTCATATGTATTTATAAATCCATGTCTACCAGTTAAAAGGTAAGCTTCCAAAGCACCTTCTGCTAAATGTTCTGATAGATAAGAATCTATTACTCTTCCGTAAGATGCAATGTTTTCATCCTTATCAGTAATATCTAATAACCATTGTCTCTTAGTTTCATCAAATACATGAGTTAATCTATTTGATTGAGCTTCATCTGGTCCAAATATTCTAAAGTTATGATTTACTTCATTAAGTTTTACTACATCTCTTAAGTATTTACCTAATTCAATCATATCTTGAGCTTCGATATCACCATGTTTATTATCTAACATGTAGTCTTCAATTCTTGGTAATACTAATTCTTTCAATAATAATCCACCATTAACAACTGGATTAGAAGACATTCTTTTATCACCTTTAGGTAAGAATGAAATAACATCTTCTTTAATTGAACCATCTTCATTAAAGATTTCTTCTGGTTTATATGACTTCATCCAGTTTTCTAATCTTTCAAGATTTTCGGGACAACTTGAATCTACAGCTAGTGGAACTTGATGAGCTTTAAATGATCCTTCAACTTCAACTGGACCTGTCCATCCTTTTGGTGTTCTAAATATAATCATTGGCCATTTAACGTTTGTTACATTACCAGTTTCTTCACAAGATTTTTTAATACTCTTGATTTTGGTTATAACATCATCCATTACTTTTGCCATTTTATTTTGCATTTCATTTATATCTGAACCTTCAACAAAATATGGAATCCATCCATAACCTTTAAATAGGTTTGTGATTTCTTCATGACTTATTCTTGAAAGTACAGTTGGGTTTGATATTTTAAATCCATTTAAATGTAAGATTGGAAGTACAACTCCATCACTAATTGGATTCATAAACTTATTTACATTCCATGAAGTTGCAAGTGGACCTGTTTCAGCTTCACCATCACCTACGATAGTTGCACATATTAAATTTGGATTATCTAAGACTGCTCCTAATGCATGGCATAATGAATATCCTAATTCTCCACCTTCATGAATTGAACCGGGAGTTTCTGGTGCAACGTGACTAGAAATTCCACCTGGGAATGAGAATTGTTTAAATAACTTTCTCATGCCTTCTTCATCTTGAGTGATTTCAGGATATACTTCAGTATAAGTCTTATCCATATAAGCATTAGTTACTGCAGTTTGACCACCATGACCTGGTCCAACAATATAGATCATATCAAGGTCATACTTAGTAATTGCCCTATTAAGATGTGTAAATAAAAAATTTTGTCCTGGGATTGTTCCCCAATGTCCAACAAGTCTAGGTTTTACATCACTTAATTCTAGTTTTCTTTTTAGTAATGGATTATCTAAAAGATATAGTTGTCCTACTGCTAAATAATTAGTTGCATTAAAATATTTATTAAGTTGATTTAATTCTTCATTTGTTAAATAGCTATTATTCACACATATCACCCTTTATTATCATAATTATATCATTAAACAAAAAAATAATAATCATTACTGATTATTATTTACACTTGGACTACTAAAAAAGTACTCTTGTGATTGTGCTCTTAAAGAAAGATCTGCAAAATCACCTTTTAAGAATTGTGGATAAGCAGCGCATGCTATCATTGTTGCATTATCAGTACAATATTTTAAAGGTGGAATTGATAACTTAACTTTTTCCTTATCACATAACTTTTTAAGTTCATCTCTTAAGTAACCATTAGCTGATACTCCACCCGCAACAATTACTTCTTTAATTTCATCTTTATATCTATCTATAGCAAGTTTAGTTTTTCTAACTACTTGTTCAACTGCTACATCTTGGAATGATTTAGCAAGATCATATTTTCTTACTTCATGTCCTCTTTGAATTTCATTATGACTTAAATTGATAACTGCTGATTTAAGTCCACTAAATGAGAAATCTAAAGAGTCATTATCCATTGGTTTTGGAAGTTCATATGTATGTTCACCTTTAAGTGCATACTTTTCAACATTTGGACCACCTGGATAAGGAAGATCTAATACTCTTGCAACTTTATCATAACATTCTCCGATTGCATCATCTTTAGTTGTTCCTAATACCTCAAATTGATAGTCACCGCTCATTTTAACAAGTTCAGTATGTCCACCACTTACTACTAAAGCAAGTAATGGGAATTCTAATCTATCAACTAAGTTATTTGCATAAATATGTCCTGCGATATGATGAGTTGCAATTAAAGGTTTATCGTATACTAGTGATAAAACTTTTGCAAATTCAACACCTACTAAAAGACCGCCTAATAAACCTGGTGCATAAGTAACAGCAATTGCATCTACATCTTCAACTGACATATTTGCTTTATTTAAAACATCTTCAAGAACCATTGTAATATTTTCTGTATGCATACGAGATGCAATTTCTGGAACTACTCCACCATATAATGCATGTGTATCCATTTGAGTTAAAACAGTCGTTGCTATTTCTTCATAACCATTCTTAACTATCGAAATACTTGTTTCATCACAACTAGATTCTATACCTAATATATATACATCTTTTTTCACTAGCATTCTTTCATCCTTTCCATTATTACAGCATCTTCTTCACCATAATATTTTTTTCTTCTATAAATCTCTTTAAAACCATACTTTTCATATAAATGAATAGCATTAGCATTACTTTCTCTTACCTCTAGCATTATCTTTTCATACACTTCATTATTAACAACAAACTCTAGAAGTTTATTACCTATACCTTGATTTTGATATTCTTTTAAAACTATTATGTTAATTAAATCCATTATCTCAAAATGTGAATCTACATGAATGAATCC
>JAILLM010000004.1 GCA_024693165.1 Bacilli bacterium
GTCAGATATCATATGGACGTAATATACTTATTTGGAATACTTTTATATATTTGTTATCTTTTATTAAGTGACCATAAAACAAAAAGAATTCTATTCTTAATAGTATTTATAGATATGATTCTTAAGTCATTCCTATTATATTGGGTACCTGATATGTATAACGTATCTTGGCATATATACAAAAACCTTCAGAAATGAAGGTTTTTATTGAAGATAAATGATTACTGATTTATAATAATTGTAATTTTTATGGGGTGTGTAATATGCAATTACTAGAAAATTTAAAAAAGATAGGTGTACCAAGCGAAACATTAAATATATATATCGAAAAAGGAATGATTAAATCTAATGGTTTAGGTACTTGGCAAATTGTTGATGGTGATTTACTTATTACTTTAATAATTAAATGTATTGCTTGTAAGATAAGCCCAGACTTTTTACTTATTCCTGAATTTGATAAAGAACATAGACATTTATTAGAAATTCTTTATGCTCATTTAACTAATCAAAATTATATGATGGCTTGTACTGCAGCAGAAAAATTAAATAAAGAATTACATACTCAACAATTAGATCTATTTATTGATACTTGTAAAAAATATAATGATCCACTTACTTATATATTAAAAAAAGAAGACTATGGTCATGATAAAGCTACTATCGAGGGACTTCATAAGATAGAAAGAAAACTATTATTACAATTAGAACTTTTTGAAAATAGGGATGCTCAAGATACTTATGAAATGTTACAAGAATTCTATACTGATTTTGAAACATATTTTAAATATAATGTTCCACAATTATTTAGAATCTTAAGTGAAATGAGCCAAGATCATTTACAAATTGGTAACTCATGCGAAGAAGTATTCTCAGGACTTCCAGGTTATGTATTAAATATGTTACTTGATTTTGATGATATCTATAGAGCAGATGAATTAATTTCTTCAGAATTAAAAAAAGATCATTATTCAATTGAATGGCAAATTTATTACACAATTATGTATCAAATAAGATTAATAAATGAAAGAAATCTTCAAAATGCAATTGGAAGAACAATCGTAGATGCAGGTATAGATGAGGATAATACATGGGCATTCCCACAAGAAACTTATCCAATACTTACTAAAGAAGAAGTACGTCAAATTAAAAAGGGTAAAAATATAGAACTTGATGATACTGATTATTATTCTGAATATGAAAATGCATTATTTGAAACTGGTGATTATGACTATGCTAAAGAATGCTTAGAAAAATTTCAAAAACAAGAAGCATTATCATTAGGTAGTGATATCTATGATTATCTATTCGAAGAAATTGAATGTTTACAAGAAAACAAAGATTTAGGAGTAGATATGAAAGAATATAATACTGCATTCCAATTTGTTACGTATTACATGAATTTAGAAGATTATGATACAGCACTTAATTATGCAGCAAAGTGTTATAACATGCTTAAAGTTGAAAATCCAAGAATTGCTTGTATTTTAGGTAAAATATATTATAAGAAAAATGATATATCTAAGGCTGCACATTTCTATAGTGAAGCTATTAAAAATCCAGTATCACCTGATGATTTAGCTGATATAGTTGAAGTATTCTTTAAGAATGGAGAATACTATAAAGTATTAAATGCAGTAGAACGTTTTGATTATTATGATGCTATGCAAAATTCTAAAGTACATTACATTGCTGCAGCTACATATTTAAAATTAGGTAAATTTAATGACAGTAGAAAAGAATTAGAAGTATGTACAGATATTCTTACTGCAGATGATAATTTACCAATTGAATTTGCTGAAGAACGTGAAATCATTGATGATGCTGAAAAAGGTAAAAATAAATCATTTGGCTTAGACGATTATATTGATTACAATTTAACTGATGATGAATATGAAATCTCAGCATATTTAGATCAAAATATCGAAGAAGCAGAAAGAGTATTCTCAATTATAAAAAATGATGAAAAAAATTATGTAAATAATTTAAAATATATATTAAGTGTTATTAAAGTATTATTCCAATCATTTGATTACGATACTGCACTTAACTTCTGTGAAAGATTAGATGAAGTATTAGATACTAATCTATTATCACAAGAAGATGCTAAAGTAATGAAAAAGATGATTAATAATTTAAAAAGAATATAACTAGAAATAGTTATATTTTTTTATTGATATATGATATATCTTAAAATAATGATATAATTTTAAGTGGAAGTGATATTATGAGCTTAATTAATTATGCTTTAAGTGGAAGTTTAAAAAACTTTTCAAAAAAACTAGATGGTATTAGTAAAAAGACAGGTAAATCTAAGCTAAGATTATTTATTAATTTCTTACACTGTTTCTTAATGACAGGTGGAGGTTATAGTGATTACCTTAATTATGAATTTTATAAAAAGAGTAGAAAAGAAATTAAAGAATATGCAACTATAAAAACTCAAGATACTTTCTATGGAATAGTATCTCCAGATAAATATAAATCATTCTTTTCTGTTAAATCTAACTTCTTAAAGAACTTTAGTGAGTATATTGAAAGAGATTCTTTCCATATGGGTACTAAAAAAGAATTAGAAGATTTCTTAAATAGAAATAAACAAATAGTATATAAACCAGTATCTGGTTTAGCAGGTACTTCAGTTAAAAGAATGGCTTCTAAAGATATTAAAGATATAGATGCATTTTATAAGGAAATTACTCAAGATAAAGACATCTTACTTGAAGGATTTGTTGAACAACATCATGAAATCGCAGAGTTTGCTTCCACTTCATGTAACACAATCAGAGTAATGACTTTTGGTTATAATGGCAAATCTGAAATTCTATGTGCAATCATGAGATTTGGTAACGGTATTGCAGATGTAGATAATTTCCATCAAGGTGGTATGGCATGTCTTGTTGATGTTGAAACTGGAACTTTGGTTGGAGATGCAATCAATAAAAATGTTGAACACTTTGAAAAACATCCAAAAAGTGGTAAAAAGTTTGATGGATTTAAAATTCCTAACTGGGATATTGTTAAAAAGACTTGTTTAGAAGCTGCACTTAAAAGTGATAAAATCCATGTAGTTGGATGGGATGTTGCAGTTACTGAAAAGGGATGTACATTTATTGAAGGAAATAGAAGAGCAGGATTCGACCTTGTTCAAGTTCTTTATAGAAAAGGTAAAAAAGATATAATGAGACATGTTCTTGAAGAAATGAATAAAGAAGGAGAATTCAAGGATAAAATAAAGGTGAGAATATGAAAAAGAATAACTTTGTAGAAGGAACAATAATTGCAACTGCTATAATAGTTATTGTTAAATTACTTGGAATGCTTTATGTAATTCCTTTCTATGCAATCGTAGGAACTAAAGGTGGAGCATTATATAGTTATGCTTATAATATTTATTTAATATTCTTAGGTATTTCTAGTGCAGGTTTACCTGATGCTGTTGCAAAGATTATTTCAGAGTATAATGCTCTTGGATATGAAGGTGCTAAACAGAGAGCTTATAGAATAGGTAGAAATCTTATTAGTATCATAGCTATTACTTCATTCTTAGTATTATTTATATTTGCTGAAGAAATAGGTGTATTTATTATTGGCACTCTTGAAGGTGGAAATACAGCTCAAGATGTAGCATTTGTAATTAGATGTTTATCTCCTTCTGTATTACTTGTTCCTTTTTTAAGTATTACAAAAGGATACTTACAAGGACATAAATATATAAGTGCATCATCATTAAGTCAATTATTTGAACAAATCATTAGAATATTTATTATTTTAGTAGGTTCTTATTTGGTATTAAAAGTATTTAATGGCACATTATCACTTGCAGTAGGTGTTGCAGTAAGTGGTGCATTCTTTGGTGGTTTAGTTGCTTATCTTTATTTAAAACATGTAATGAAGAAGAATAACTTGATTCATGAAGTAGATAAAGAAGATAAGATAACTAATAAAGAAATAGTAAAGAAGATTATTACTTATGCGATTCCATTTATAATTATTAGTATAGTTGTAAATATTTATAATGAAACAGATCAATTATTAGTATTAAGAACACTTGGTGATATCCTTAAGTTCCCAACTGATCAAGTTGAAACTATCGCATCATCAATATCTACATGGTCTCCAAAGATTTGTATGGTAATTAATGCAATGGCAATGGGTATGACTATGAGTTTAGTACCAACAATCGTATCTGCTTTTGCAAGAAAAGATTATAAAGATGTTGAAGCTAAAATAAATAAATCATTAAGTATGATTATATTTATTTCATTACCAATGAGTATTGGATTAAGTATTCTTTCAAGACCAGTTTGGACTATGTTCTACGGTGCTAATGATATTGGAAGTACAATTCTTAGTCTTACAGCATTTAGTGCACTTTTTGGTAACCTTTATATGATCGTATCTGCGATATGTCAAAGTTTAAATAAGTTTAAAGCAGTATACTTAGTATCATGTACAGGATTTTTACTAAATGCTGCATTAGATATTCCAATTATGCTTTTCTATAATAAGGTTGGTGTTCCAACTTACTTAGGAAGTGTTACAGCATCTATCATAGGTTATAGTACTTCAACTATTGTTGGATTAATCCTTCTTAGAAAAGATGGTAAATATTCATATAAACAAGCAGTTATTAATGGATTTAAAACACTAATTCCTGCATTAAGTATGTTAGTAGTTTTACTAGTAATGAATCATTTTATTACATTAAATGAATCAGTTAGACCAACCGCATTATTAAAGATTGTAATTGATACAGTTGTTGGTGGAATAGTATATATAGTTATTGCATTTAAATCAGGCTTAATGGAAGAAATTCTAGGAAGACAAATGCTAACAAGATTAGTTAAAAAATTTACTTTTGGACTAGTTAAGTTAAAAGATGCTGAGTAAGCATCTTTTTACATGTGATTTATTTACATAAAATAAATATTTTAATATAATTAATTAAGAATAGGGTGATTATTTATGGAGATTATTACAGTAGGAAAACCAGCGGTTAATATTTATATTAATTTAGTTGAATTTCCACAAGATGGAGATGTATTTAGAATTAATAAAAAGATTGAATCATTAGGTAATGCCTCAGCAACATCAGCAGTCTTACTAGCTAAATGGGGATTACATGTTAATTTCTGTGGAAGTATTGGTAATGATGCTTATCAAGAACAAATACAAAATGCTTTTAAAGAAGTTAAGATTAATACTAAATATCTAGAAACAGATTATGAAGGCGGTAGTGCAGTTAATCACTTAATTATTAATAATGCCACTAAGAATATTACTAAGATTCTTTATTCATCAGATACATCTGCTATTAAGAGATTTAAATTTGATTTTACTCCTGATTGGGCAGTATTTGATGGAACTGATGTTCAAGCAACATTAGGTGTAATTAATACAAATCCTGATTTAAAATCTGTATTCTATTTAAATACAATAAATAAAGAAATAAATAATATAGCTAAGAAATGTACATGGATTGTAACTAATCAAAACTATGCAATAAATTTAACTAAAGCAACTTTAGATGGAACTGCAGAAAGTTATGTATCTATGTATCAACAATTAGTAGACATCAATGGTCAAAGTAATTATATTATCTTACTTAATAACCATAAGATCCTATATGTTGAAGATGGTAAAGTTAAAATGTTACCTGATCTTCAATTCGTTAATGAAGATAATTCATCATTTGATTCCGTATTTACTGGAGCATTTACATTTGCTCAAGCAATGGGATTAACATTAGATGAATCAATTAAATTTGCTAATACAGCAGCTTCAATTAGTTTAGGTGTTGTTGGTGAAGTTCCTTCAATTCCTGAATTACAAGTTGTTATGGATAATTGTGGATTAGCTGAAAGAATTGTTGAGTTAAAGAATAAGATGGCAGAGGATGTTTATCAAAAGACTCAAACACAAGTACCAGCAAAACCTAAATTAGGTCAAGCTTTCAGTGATACACAATCGCAACAAAATGTTGCTCCTGCAGTTGCAGCTCCTGTAACTCCACAACAAGAAACTCCTCAAGCTAACATACCAACTCCAAATGTAGAAGCAGCTACTCAAGTAGTAGCATCAAATAATAGTCAAAATGTATAAACCAATTGATCCTTTTACGGTATTACTTCCTAAGATAGATGTTCATGGGTACACTAGAGACATAGTTACAACTGTGGTTAATGATTTTGTATATGAACATTATCGTATGGGTGATGAAAAAGTAATGGTTATACATGGTATAAGTGGTGGGGTTATAAAAAAAGCTATTCATGATAGTTTAAAGAGAAACAAGTATGTAAAAAAATATTACTTGTATAATATGAATATTGGTTGTACAATAATTGAGCTTAATAAAGAAAGGGGGTAACTCTTATGTTTGTCGATGAAGTTGTATTAAATGTTGAAGCCGGTAAAGGTGGAGATGGCTGTACTTCTTTTAGAAGAGAAAAATTCGTTGATATGGGTGGACCAGACGGAGGTAATGGAGGCAAAGGAGCTTCTATTAAACTTGTAACTGATCCTGGTTTAAAAACCCTTATTGATTTAAAAATGATGAAACATATTAAAGGTGATAAAGGTGTTAATGGTAAAGGTTCAAATAGAAATGGTGCTAATGCTGAAGATGTAGTTGTTAAAGTACCATGTGGAACTACTATTACTGATGTTAACACTGGAGATGTTTTAGCAGACCTTACTAATCCTAATGAATCAGTAATTATTGCTAGAGGTGGTAGAGGAGGTTTAGGTAATAGAGCACTTGCTAATCATGAAAATGTTGCTCCTAAAATGTCTGAACTTGGAGAACCTGGTGAAAAATTAAGAATTAAATGTGAACTTAAAGTTTTAGCTGATGTAGGCTTAATTGGTATGCCTAGTGTTGGTAAATCTACTTTAATTAATATGATTAGTAATGCTAATGCAAAGATTGGTGCATATCACTTTACTACATTAAATCCAAATCTAGGAGTAGTATTTGCTGAAACAGGTACATTTGTAATGGCTGATTTACCAGGACTTATTGAAGGTGCTTCTGAAGGTATTGGTTTAGGGCTTAAATTCCTTAAACATGCAATGCGTACTAAAATACTTGCACATGTTATTGATATGGGTGCAAGCGAAGGAAGAAACCCAATTGATGATTTTGAAATAATCAATAATGAAATTATTAAATATGGTAATAACTTAGATAAAAAAGAATCAATTGTTATTGCTAATAAAATGGATTTACCTAATTCTTTAGAAAACTTAAAAGCATTTAAGAAAAAATTCCCTGATTTAAAAGTATTTGAAATAAGTGCTTTAAATAACGAAGGATTAAAAGAACTTATTAATTATTTAGGTAAAAAAGTATCTGAATTAGATGAAGTTGAACTTTATAATAAAGGTGAGATTGAATCACACATTCTATTTAAATATAAGAATGAAGCTCCATTTACTATTCACAAGAATGGTAACGTTTGGGAATTATCCGGAAGAGAAATTGAAAATCTATTCTATATGACTAGATTTACTGAAGATGAAGCAGTTCAAAGATTCGGTAGAAAACTTAAAGGAATGGGTGTAGATAAAGCTCTTGAAGAAGCTGGTGCTAAACGTGGAGATGAAGTTAAACTTCTAGATTATATATTTGTATTTAAAGATTAGTTTCACAACTAATCTTTTTTGTTGTTTTAAAAGAGTTAGATGTTATAATAGGTTTATTAAGAGGTAAAAGAATGGAAATATTAGGTTTAAGTTATAGGGCAACTGAAGAAGAAAGAAATATATTAAAAAGATTTTTTGAAGAAAATGAAGAATTAGTATTTAATACTGGTTTTATTGAATATGAAAGTATAAAAGAGTTTGGTGACATATATGAAAAGTTTCTTAATGATAATAATTTAAGAGATAATGATTTTCTAATGCTATTTTTAATGGAAATAAGATATGATCAAATTGCATATAAATTAACTGAAAATACTAACCATAGAAGAATGGAAAAATTGATGGTACCAAAAACACGAATGAATTCTACTATTGCTAAATGGTATCTTGAAAGTAAAGTTAGTGAGTATGTTAATCTTGGTTCTAATGAACAAGGATTAAAAAGAAAAATAAAACAAAATGAATTAGAAAGACAAAAGAGTAAAGATATCGCATCAAATTATTTAGTAAAATAAATCATCTAGTAATTAGATGATTTTTTTAATATTTACATGTTATAATTTTAATGGTGATAGTATGAAAATATTCTTATATATCATTTTTATTACTTGTTTATTAGTAGGATTATTCTTTCTAAATAAAAAGATTCAA
>JAILLM010000064.1 GCA_024693165.1 Bacilli bacterium
TGTTTAAAATACTTATGAAAAAGTAATGTTGTTAATTAAAACTACATAATGTTGTATATTCATCAAGGAACGGAGGAATTATGAAGAAATTATCTAAATGGATAACAAATAATAGTTTACTTATCATTATTGTATCTGTCCTTTTATTAATTCCATCAATAATCGGATATGTACATACAAAAGTAAATTATGACCTACTTGTATACTTACCTAATAATATAGATACAATTAAAGGTCAAAACATAATGACAGATGAATTTGGAGTTGGTGCTTTTGCATTTGTCACTGCGGATTATAAAAACAATACTGAAATTAAAGCACTGGAAAATGAAATTAAAAAAATAGATACAGTTAATAAAGTAGTATCTATCGAAGATATCACTGATGTATCTGTCCCACTTGATATGCTACCAAGTGAAATCTTAGATAAAGTTAAAAAAGATGACACACTTCTTATCTTAGTAACATTTGATAATGGTACTTCATCTGAAGAAACAATTAATGCTATCAAAAACTTGAGAACAGTTGTAAAAGATGCTAACAAAGTATGTGGTATGACAACAATGGTTCTAGATACTATGGAATTATCAAATAAAGAAATCGTAGCTTATGTAATACTAGCAGTACTTTTAGTACTAGTAGTTTTATATTTTGCAACAGACTCTTACTTAGTACCACCACTACTATTAAGTAATATTGGTTTAGCTATTCTATATAACTTTGGATCAAATATAATGTTAGGTTCAATCTCTTATATAACTCAAGCTATAAGTGCAGTACTTCAACTTGGAGTAACAATGGACTTTTCAATATTCTTATATAACAAGTATGAACAAATTAAGAAAACTGAATCAAATAAAAATAAAGCAATGGCTTCAGCAATCCAAGAAACATTCACATCAGTTCTTGGTTCATCACTTACAACATTTGCTGGTTTTCTATCACTATGTTCAATGGAACTATTACTTGGTAAAGATATTGGTCTTGTAATGGCTAAAGGTGTTCTATGTGGACTTATAACAGTTTTAACAGTATTACCTGCATTACTATTACAATTTGATAAACTAATAACTAAAACACATCATAAGATTGTATTTCCAAAATTTAAACATATACAAAACTTCGCAGCTAATAAATATATATTAACTATTATTCTTTCAATCTTAGTTTTTATACCTGCGATATATGGATATACAAATGTTAAAGAATATTATAAATTAGATAACTCACTACCAGAGACTTTACCTTGTAGAATATCAAATAAATACTTAAGTGAAAACTATGGTATTACTTCTCCAGCATTTATTCTTATAGATAAAAATCTAAAGACAAATGATCTTGAAGAATTAACAAATGAAATTAAAAATCTTGAAGGTATTGATATGGTTTTAGCTCCAGGTGAACTAAATAAACTTGGACTTGATGCTATCTTACCAGAAAGATTATTAAATGATTTTGAAAATGATAAATATCAAATGATTCTACTTAACTCTACTTATGAAGTAGCAAGTGATGAAATTAATAAACAACTAGATGAAATTAAAACTATTACTAATAAATATGATACAAACGCAATCATAGCTGGTGAATCAGCTTTAACTAAAGATTTAATTGAAATCGCAGATCATGATTTTAAAGCTGTTAACTATATTTCAATCGCAGTTATATTTGTAATCATGTTAGCAGTTCTAAAATCAATTAGTTTACCATTTATCTTAGTATTAGTAATTGAATTTGCAATTATCTTAAATACAAGTTTTGCATTCTTTGAAGGAACTACTCTTCCATTTATTTCATCAATCGTTGTTGGAACAATTCAACTTGGAGCAACAATTGATTATGCAATTCTTATGAGTAACACATATTTAGAATTAAGAAAGAAAAATAAAAAACATGAAGCTATCAAAGAAACTCTAGAAAAATGTATACCATCAATCGTGGTATCTGCATTATGTTTCTTCGCTGCAACATTTGGTGTAGCTATCTATTCAAAAATAGATATGATTAGTTCAATTTGTAAATTATTATCACGTGGAGCAATCGTATCAATGATCGTAGTATCTTTATTACTACCTGCTCTACTACTTGTATTCGATAAACTTATTATGAATACTACGAAAGGAATGAAAAAATATGAATAAATTATCAAAAGCATTTATGTTACTAGGTACAACTGCAATGTTATGTTCTCCATTAACAGTACTTGCCTATGACAAAAAAGAAACAGTATATACAAACTTAAATTATGATGGTTCAATTGAAAGAATCTTAGTATCAAATCATTTATCTAAATTAAATAAAGAAGATATCGAAGATGAAACTACATTAAAAGATATCTTAAATATTTCTGGAGATGAAAAGTTTGAACAATCAGGATCTAAATTATCTTGGAAATCAAAAGACTCAAATGAAATATTTTATCAAGGTATTACTGAAGCATCTACACCTATCAAAGTAGAAGTTAAATATTACTTAAATGATGAAGAAAAAGATATTAGTGAAATCGAAGGAAAATCTGGAGACATCAAAATTGAATTAAATTTTAAAAATACTCTAGAAAATAAAGTAACTATTAACGGAAAGAAAACTACAATATATACTCCATTTGTTACAACTGTTGGTACAATCGTAAAAGATTCAACTAATGCTGATATTACAAATGGTAAAGTTGTAAGCACAGGAAATAAAAATGTATTTGTTGGAATTGCATCTCCTGGATTATATGATTCGCTTCAATTAGATGAAGTAAAAAACTTTGATTCAATAACTCTAAGTTATTCAACAAATAATTTTAAACTAAGTGATATTTATATCGTATCTACTCCAAAATTAATTGAAGATAAAGACTTAACCATCTTCGATAAATTAAATACAGTTTATGCAGATATTGATAAATTACAAACATCAATGGATGAAATTGAAAATGGTGCTGATCAATTATTAAATGGTTCTAAAGAATTAGATGAAGGAACTAAAACTCTAGTTACTTCATTAAAAAAAATAAAAAATGCAACTTCACAATTAAGTGCAGGTTCAAACAAACTTAACAGTGGTGTTACCGAAATAGTTGATTCTTTAACTAATGCACAAAAAGAACTTCAAACAAAACAAAAAGATATCCAAGAATTACAAAGAGCTAATAAAAAATATATGACTGAATCTTTAACTGAATTACAAACACTACTTTCATCAAATCAAGTAGCTAACATAGTATTTAACAAAATGGTTCAAGGTTATGTAGCTGAAACTCATGATGATATTACAAATAAACAAGTGGCTGAAAAAGCATTAATAGTTTATAAAGCATTTAGTACAAAATCTACATCAGAACTTATGACTATGTTTGGTGAATATACAGAAACTGCTGGTAATGTATTAACATTATGTGGTAAATATTATATCTTCTATGCAAACTACACAACTATCAATTCATTATCCACTAACCTATCTACTTTAACTAATTCTTTAACTTCAGCATTAACTCAAGTTCAAGAAGGAACTAAAACAGTAAGTAATGGATTAACTCAAGTAAATGTAGGAATAAATAAAATCTATGAAGGATCAGTAACATTAAATAATGGAACATCTAAATTAGTAGATGGAACAGAAAACTTATACAATGGAATTAAGACATATAATCAAGAAGGTATTAATAGATTAACTGATTATAAAAATGATATTAAAACATCAACTGATAAAATTGAAGAATTAAAGAAATTAAGTAAAAACTATAAAGGATATGCATCTAACAATGCAACAAACACAACATTCATTTATACAATAAAAAAAGCTGGTAATTAATACCAACTTTTTTTAATCCGTAAATAATATTAAGTATTTAAATTAACTACTTGAGCATTGTAATCATAAAGATGAGATAGAACAAAATATAAAGTATATGCTCCAAAAAAAAGTTCAATTAATATTGAACTCTTATTAACTCTAATTCATAAAGTAGTTCGTCTCCGACATCACCATTTACGTCTACTCTATCACCTTGAATTTTATCAATGCACTCAAATCCATTTCGCTCTAAGATGTGAATGGCACCAACATTTCTTGAATCACAAGTAGCATACACACTACCCAATCCTTCTTTTTTAAGTCTTTTTACTATCGCACTTAAAACTTCATGTCCGTATCCATGATTCCAATATTCTTTTGCTATATAAATATTAACAGATTTACTTCTAGAATCTTCTCTATAAACTGATGCATAACCAATTATTTCATTTGAATCTTTAAGTTTAATGACACCTCTTTCATAAAGATCTCCTCTAAAAGTATTAATTATATGTTCTTTAAATGTATCAACATCCCAATTAGGGTCATACTCAGGAATATATTTACCAACTTCATTCTCTCGATCCCATATATTAAACATAATCGGAATATATTCTGGTATAACTTTTTTGATTTCAAGTCTTCTAGTTGTAAATTCCATATCATATGCCTCCATATTCTAATATAATTATAAACATACAATATTAATAATAAAAGTATTTAACACACGAATTTACAAAAAAAATAGTCCTAAGACTATTTAGTATTAAGCTTAGCATTTATCTTATTTAAAAGATAAGCTAAGCCATAATTAAATGCAATAAAGAAAACATAAGTAATTAAACCAATTACTACACCATTTTTCATAAATAAATACCAATCATATTCATATGGAATTACACCATTTTCTACATGAGTTAAAGCCATAACTAAATAAAATAAACCATACGAAGTTATAGGAATTAAATTATAAACTAAATACTTATTATCAACTTTATTATCCTCAAAGAATGTATAAGTTATAAAACATAATATTGGATTAAAAATATGGAATATAAATTGAGATCCAACTACTAGGAATTTCCAATTGCTTCCAGAAACTGGAATTAAATAAAAGATTACTGTTAAGAAAGTTACAACTACTGAAGTAGTTGAAAATAACTTTAATATCTTTAATAACTTAGGAACAGATTCATTATCCTTTCCATTAAATAAATAATAAGCATACACAAAAGCAGTAACACCCGCGAAAATATTAGAAAGTTCAGTAAAGAATTTGAATCTTCTTACCAAAAGATGTAGACCTTCTCCTCTCATTATTAATTCAAAAGTTTCTAAAACTAATGCAATAATTAATAATAAGAAAATTATTATGTTTAAAATAAAACTCATATTCTTTTTTTTCATAATACTACTCCTTTCCAATTACTTTATCTATTAACATATTCTTAGATTCAGTAAGCATCATTTTAATGAATTCAATCATCATTCCCTTTGCTTCATCATCCATATTTTTTATCTCACCAATTACATCAAGAATATATTCCATTTTCCTTTCTTTAAAAGAAGAAATAGATAATATATGACATTTTTCAAATACCATAAATATTTGTTCAGTAAAATTCTTTCTTTCTTTAAGATTATATTTGGAAACCCAATCATTGAATGACTTATAAAAAGCTTTACTTCCAGTTTTCATAGTTGTATATAGAAAATCATCATCTTTAATTTGCCAAGTATACGCATCATGTGATAATACTCCAACTTGATTAGATTTAACAACTGTATATTTTAAATCATAAAACAATAAACCAAATACTGATGAATTAGGTACGATATGTTCATATCTATTAAGTATAGATTTATACCTAGAAGAATTTAGCATTTTAAACATAATACCTGGTCCATCAAATGAATAAATATGTTTTAAATGTCTTTTCTTTAATGGATTTAAATACATACCAGCTACTAAAGAAAGATTTCCTCCCTTAGAATGTCCACAGAAAACATATTTAGATTTATCAAACACACTAATAGTATCATTAGCATACTTAATAGCTAACTTTTGAGCTGTAACTGGGAATTCATAACTCATTCTAAAATCTTCTTTCCAGCCAGCTACTAAATCATCTGTGCCTTCATAAGAAATAACTTTTAAATCATCACTAACATCTATTGTTAAAGCACTAAATTGAATATCTCTAGAGCATACATATCTATAATTATAAAATTCTAAATTACAATATCTTTCAGTATATTGAATCTTTTTCATTAACTTAATTGATGATCTAATACCAATACCTTGTTTTCTAAAATAAGATTCATTATATTTAGAAAAATATAAATGACAAGCATATCCGATAGTAATCTTATCTTTACTATTATTAGATACAATTCCATCAAAATCTAAATATGAAAGCAAACCAAAAACTAAATAATCTATATTATTTATTTCTTTTTCTTTAAAACTTAAATCACCATATTTTTCAATATAACCTATTAAGTTCATAATAACACCTTAAGTTATGCAGCAAGTCCAACTAAATATGAAACTGCAGCAACACCAAAAGTCATTAAGAAACCTGCTAAGAAAACTCCACAAATAATAGCAACTATAGATTTTTTAAAATCCATATCTAATATAGAAGCTGCTAATGTACCAGTCCAAGCACCAGTACCTGGAAGTGGAATACCAACAAATAAAAGTAAAGCAATATATAATCCGTTACCAGCTTTAGCTTGTAACTTTCTTCCGCCTTTTTCACCTTTCTTTAAGCAAAACTTAAAAAACTTACCTACTACAGGTTTATCTTGTCCCCATTCAAGTATTCTTCTTGCAAATAAGAAGATAAATGGAACAGGAATTATATTACCCACAATAGCAATTAAATAAGACCATCCCATAGGTAAACCAAAAAATCCAGCATATGGAATTGCTCCTCTTAATTCTACTAAAGGTACCATTGAAATTAAAAAAACTAATAAATATTTTTTTAACATTGTAATCTTCTCCAATCCTTTATAATTATATAAAAAAATTAGAGATTTCTCAATCTCTAATAATTGTGTTAGAGAACCTATCTCTCATATATTCATCAGGGAAATACTTATCATACTTTTCTTCGATAAAGTTTCTTGGTTCCTCTCCATGACGTCTAGCTTGATAACGCATACCATTCGTAGTTGATATTACTAAATCTAACATAAATATAACAAATAATACTCTAACAAATACTTTACCAATTTTTTCTGGAATATCATCTATAAACTTATTAAGTAATGGATATAAAGCTTTGATATAAATAACTGATGCTATTCCCCAATAAAATGAATACAATAAATTAATTCTTTTGTTTAAATTAAATGCTTGTTTCCCATAACTCCAGAAAACAGTTCCTAAGAAATATTCAGTAAATGCACTACATAAATACTCAAAGAAAGCACCAACTAAAGTTCCAAATAAAAGAATAAACCACCAGCTTGAATCTTTATGCTTATGAAGGAATATAGTACAAATAAGAAAAGCTCCACCCCATACAAGCGATATTTCTTCATATATCAAAGAACTTCTATGCATCCATCTTCCCATTGAATATCTACAAAAGAAAACTTCAACAATACATCCAATCATACCTGTAATATAAAATATTAAAAATAATTTATAAAAAGATAATGAATCTTTATCAAAAGTACTCTTTTTAAAATTTGGATAAGCATTATTAATTCTATCAATAATAAGTTCAGATATATTTTTTCCTATCCTATCTTTATATTTTTTATTATTCTTTTTCTTAATTAAGAAGTAAGTACTAATAATAAAATCTATTAGTAAAGCAAGATCACACAGAGCTATAAACCATACTTTTGAAGTCATATCAAAGTCATTAAAAATAAATATAATAAATGGACTTACAAATACAGTAAACAAATATCCAAGTAAACCAATTATTAAAGAATAATCTAAAGAAATAATTCCTTCATAATTTATTTTTTTATGATGAAAATCCCACCAATGTCTATTACTAATTTTATAAAGAATCTTACCAGTAATAAATGAAACAGCAACTCCATATACAAAACATAATAAATAACCAAATATTATATTCTTAGTATATTTTAAACTTATAAATAATATAATACTTAAGAAACCATAACTAATACAAAATGGTCCATTAAGTATCCCTCTATTAATTTCTTTTTTACCTTTTATTGCAGCGATAGAAACTTCAATGACATAACCTAGAAAAGAGTAAAAAATAAATAATAAATTTAAATTCAAAAATAAATCTATATTCATTTCTTTTCACCTAACTTAAGTATAACAAAAAAAGATAGTTTACACTATCTTAATGAATTTATTTTCTTTTGATAATTATCACTCATACAAATATATGATCCACTAACAGCAATATCTAAGCCATCAAGTAACTTAATAGTTTCATCATTGACTCCACCATCAAAACTTATTTCAAAGTGATAATCTAAATCATCTCTGATTCTATTTAATTCATCTATCTTCATAGTTGTAGATGTAATTAATTCTTGTCCACCATATCCTGGAATAACTCCCATAATAAGAACATAATCTACATTTTCAAGATATTGTTTAATTGAATCAACCTTAGTATAAGGATTAATTGCAATACCAGCTTTTTTACCTTTAAAATGAATATATTCAATTAACTCATCTATCTCATGATTTATTTCAGAATGAATTATTAAATACTTACAAGCTTTTAAATTACAAAAAGCATCAATATATTCTTTAGGATGATTTACCATTAAATGAATATCTAAATCTTTCTTTGAATCTTTAAAAAGTTCTAATACTTCTTGTTTAGTAAATGTACTCCTTTTTACAAAAGTATTATCCATGAAATCAACATGTATTAGTTCTGCATCAGTCTTTTCTACTTCTTCAATACATTTATCTCTTGGAATCTTACTTTTTAGGATACTTACTGATATCTTCATATTCTTCAACCATCCTTTTGTAATTCTCATAACGAGATTCTAAAATCTCATGGTTTTCAACTTGTTCTTTAACTCTACAACCTTTTTCATTTAGATGCATACAATCATTAAACTTACACGAATTATCAAATTCAACAAATGCAAATCTAAGATTTTCTTTTAATATATCTAAATCTAATGCACTAAATCCTGGAGTATCAACAATAAAGAAATCTTTAAAATCATATACTTCAGTATGTCTAGTTGTATGTTTACCTCTACCTAAAGCTTCACTTATATCATTAGTTTCTAAGTTTAATTCAGGTTTTATTTTGTTGATAAGTGTAGACTTACCAACACCAGTTTGACCAGTTAATGTAACTAGGGACCCTTTAATAAGACTCTTTAACTTATCTAATTCAGTATTAAGAAGTGTTGGAATACCAATACCATTATAATAATCAATAATTGGTTTGAACTCTTCCATTTGAATTTCACTTAAAAGGTCTGCCTTAGTAAGAACAATTATAGGTTTAATGTCCTTCAAAACAACATTAGCTATCATCTTATCTAAAAGATATGAACTAAAGTCAGGTCTAGTTAAACTAGTAACTATGATTGCTATATCAATATTAGCAACTTCAGGTCTTTTAAGTTCATTAATTCTAGGTTCAATAGAATCAATAGTTAATGCATCAGGATTAAACTCAACTATATCACCTACCTTAGGAGAAGTTTTAATATATCTAAACTTCCCTCTAGGTATGCAATTATATTTTTCACCATTACTTGAAACAGTATAACTATTACTAATAATTTTAACTATTCTACCATTCATATTCTATCCAGCATCTACATCAGGATCTACGTTAGTGCCATCACCAGATAATTCTTGAGCAATATTAATTTCAAGAGTTTGTCCAGCAACTACTTTAGCACCAGCATTTTTAGATTGTGAATAAATAGTTCCAGCACTATAATCAGCTGTTTCTACATAATTTGTTTTCAAAGTAATACCATAATCATTACACCATTCTTCAATTTGAGTTAAAGTGTATTTTCCAGAAGTGAAATCTGGATATGTATCATCAATATGTTTAATGAATAATGTAATAGTACCACCATCACTTAACTTTTCACCAGCAGCAGGTTCAGTATACATTATTTCATTAACTTGATAATCCTTATCAGTATCTACCTTTTTAATTTGAACTATTAATCCATAATTCTTTTCAAGATCATATTTAACATTGCTTGCATCTTTACCAGTTAAATCTTCAACTGTATATGAGTTAGATCCATTAGAAATATATAATGTAATTTCAGTACCAATCTTAACTCTTCTACCAGCAATTGGATTTGTTTTAACAACATTTCCTTCAGGAACTTCAGCTGAATTCATAAATTTATTTTCATCAGCTACCTTTAATCCTAAAGCATCAAGTTTTTCAATAGCAGCAGATTCATTCATATTACTTAAATCAGGAACTTTAACTTCCTTAACTTTAGTAACGGCTGGAACAATAAATGCTAAAGACACAATGATAATAACTAAAGCTGTAAATATAGCACCTAATACAAGTAGAGTTTTATTCTCTCTTCTTCTCATATCTCTTTCAGTTAACTTACGTGTTTTTATATCTACGTCACCCTTTTCTTTTCTTTCTGGAGCCTTTTTCTTAACAGGATCCTTTTTAGTTGGTTTTTCATCATCAAAACCACTTAAATCCACATCATCTTTCTTCTTTGTTGATTTAACTTCTTCTTTTTCTTCTTTATCTTTAACATCATCAAGTTCTTTATATTTAAAATTATAACTTGGTTCAGCTGATCTTTCATCTGTTAAAGCAGTTTTTAAATCATCATGCATTTCCCTAGCATCATTATATCTATTCTTTGTATTCTTAGCAGTAGCTTTCATAATTATATTCTCAATTGATTGAGGTAAATTAGGTAAAATACTTCTAATCTTAGGGAATGGTTCTTTAATATGTTTAAGAGCTATTTCTACTGCATTATCACCTCTAAATGGAAGTTCTCCAGTTAAAAGTTCATACATTAAAATACCCATTGAATAAACATCACTTTGAATAGTAGCTCCTTTACCACTAGCTTGTTCAGGTGGTAAATAATGTACACTACCCATAACTGAATTAGTTTGAGTAAGTTGAGTACTATTAAGTGCCATTGCAATACCAAAGTCTGTAATTTTTATTAAACCATTTTCAAGGATCATTATATTTTGAGGTTTAATATCTCTATGAATAATATATTTATCATGAGCTGCACTCATACCATCAGTAACTTGTAACATAATATCTACAACTTCTGTTAATGTAAGCTTACCTCTTTGTTTAAGTAATTGTTTTAAATGTTTTCCTTTAATATATTCCATTACGATAAAATAAGAACCATTGTCTTCACCAACATCGTAAACTTCAACAATATTTGGATGAGATAGACTTGAAGCAGATAAAGCTTCTCTTTGAAATCTTCTTACAAACTTTTCATCTGTAGCAAGATCTCCACGTAACACTTTAACAGCAACATTTCTATCTAGAATAGTATCATAAGCAAGATAAACATTAGCCATACCACCTTCACCGATGGTCTTCATAATTTGATATCTATCGTTTATCTTTTGTCCTTTCATTATCATTTATGAGCACCTTCCTTGTCTAAATAAGCAATACTAATATTATCTAGGCCCCCACGTACATTTGCTTTTTTTACTAACTTAATTAATTTATTATCAATTGTTATATCGTCTTCATTTAATACTCTTTCAATTTGTTCAAAAGAAAGCATATTAGTTAAACCATCACTACATAAAACAATAGCATCTACATCAGTTTCTACTTCAAACATATCAATTTCACATTTATCAGTAGCTCCTAATGCTCTCATTAAAACATTTTTCTTTGGATGATTTTCAGCTTCTTCTTCACTTAACTCTCCAGTTTCAACTAAGAAATTAACTAAAGTATGATCTTTAGTAACTTTCTTTAATTTATGATCTTTAAATACAAATCCTGAAGAATCACCAATATTTACAAATAAAAGCATATCTTTAGTAACAAGTGCCATAACACAAGTTGTTCCTAAACCTGCAGCTTCAGGATGTTCACTTGAATAATTTAAAATCTTAGAATTAACTTCTTTAACATTTTCTCTTAACCATGCAATAGCGTCTTGTTTAGTTCCAATAGTAGATAGTTTTTGGAATCTTTCACCAATTTGAGTAATAACCATAGATGATGCAACTTCACCAGCTCTATGGCCTCCCATACCATCTGCTACAATCATTAAATGTTCACCAGATTCGTTTTTAACAATTGTAACTGAATCTTCATTATGACTTCTTACTTTACCTGCATCTGTAATATAAAATGATTTCATTATTTATTCACCTCATTTGCTCTAAGTTGTCCACAGGCAGCATCAATTAAGCTACCAAATCTTCTTCTAACAGTAACATTAATACCTTGCTTCTTAAGTAAATCATAAAAAGCCATTACTCTTTCATTTGAACTCTTTTTAAATTCAATATGACTAGTTTCATTATAAGGAATTAAATTTACATATACATTTAAACCTCTAAGTAACTTAGCAAGTTCATTTGCACATTCAGGAGTATCATTAACTTCATTAAGCATTAAATACTCAATTGTTACTCTTCTATTTGTTTTATCTATATATTTCTTTATAGCATCAATTAACTTTTCAATATCATAAGCTTTGTTAACAGGCATTATCTTATTTCTAAGTTCATTATTCGGAGCATGTAAACTAACTGCCAAGTTAGTTTGTAAAGGTTCATTAGAATACTTTTCAATACCAGGAATAAGACCTGATGTAGAAACAGTAATATGTCTTGCTCCAATTGCAATTCCTTTTGGATCATTAATTATCTTTATGAAATTCATTACTTCATCATAATTATCAAAAGGTTCTCCAATACCCATTACTACTACTGATGAAATTCTCTCTTTAATCTCTTCTTCAATCATTAGTATTTGAAGTACTATCTCCGAAGCTTTTAAGTTTCTTACCTTTTTAAGTCTACCTGATTCACAAAAAGCACATCCCATGTTGCATCCAATTTGACTAGATACACATACAGAAATACCATAATCATGTCTCATTAAAACAGACTCAATTAAGTTTCCATCACTTAACTCAAAAAGATATTTAGAAGTATCTTTACTATCTTGTTTTCTTCTTAGTTTAAGTCTTTCAATTGAAAAGTTATTCTTTAACTTTTCTCTTAAATCTAAACTAATATTACTCATCTCATCAAATGATTTAACTCTCTTTTGATATAACCACTCGAATACTTGTTTAGCTTTAAATTTCTTTTCACCAATACTAACAAAATACTCTTCTAACATTTCAATTGTATAATCAAAAATGCTATTCATATTTTCACCCTATTTCCATTATACCAAATGAGAATAAAAAAGAATAGTTATAAAACTATTCTCTAACGGATTTTACCTTACCTTTTGCATCAATTTCAAAGCCATGATCTTCATAGAAATCAGTGTCGACTGGCATTTTCTTGTTTTCAAGTTTTTCTTCAATGAATCCTTTACATACTTCATAAATAATTGTAAAGCAAGGAACACCTATTAATAATCCAATAACACCGAAGAATCCACCAAATAATGTAATTGCAAATAATACCCAGAATGATGGTAATCCAGTTGCATTACTTTGAATTCTTGGAGTAATTAAATTAGCATCTATTTGTTGTAAACAAATAATAAATGCTACAAATATAACTGCCATAATTGGATCTACTACTGCAAGTAATAATGCACTTGGAATTGTTCCAATATAAGGTCCAAAATATGGAATTAAATCTGTAAGTCCAATAATAACAGCAATAAGTACTGCATATGGGAATCTACAAATAATTAAAAATGAGAATGTACATAAAGCAACGATTGATGAATCAGTCACTTTACCTACCATAAACTTTAAGAAAATTGAATTAACATGCTCAACATTATCAATAAATTTATTTACTTTATCAACATTGAAAAATGCATATAAAGTTTTTCTAATACCAGCTCCGAAGTTCTTAGTATTAGCTAAAATATAAACAGCAAATACAATACCAATTAGTATATTTAAGAATCCTTTAAATGCTCCAATAATACCACTAGAAATCTTAGTTAAACTAGTTTGAGCGAATGGTAATACATTACTCTTCAAGTTAGTAAAAACATCACTAATCATTGAACTATACTTTTCAGCATTCTCACCATTGCTTAATACTTTATTAATATAATCTGTTAATTGATTAACATAAGAATCACTATTATTAATTAAACTAATAATACTAGTTAATAATTGTGGAATAATTATACTAATAATAGTAGATAATACAATAAATACAATTGCTAAAGCAGTTGCAATTGAAGCATTTCT
>JAILLM010000091.1 GCA_024693165.1 Bacilli bacterium
CATTACAATTTGATGATAAAGAAACACCTAAGTTTAGTGATAGTGCTAGAAAGATGGAAATAGATAGTCATGATTTCACTATTTACTATTCTAATGAATGCCCATATGTTGAATATGAAGTAAAAGAATTATCTGATTATGCAAAAGATAAAGGAATTAAGTTAAACTTTATAAAAATAGATTCATTAAAGAAAGCTAAAAATGCACCTTGTGTGTTTAATAATTGGGCTAATTTCTATAAAGGAAAATTTGTTTCAAATACAATTTTAAATGCAAATGCATTTGAAAAATTAATTAAATAAAGTAATCGGAAGATTAAGATATTATGCATAAAAAAAGTTCAATTAATTTTGAACTTTTTTTAGTGTCTTAAATCCTAATCTATTTAAACTATCATTTAATTTATAACTTTGAAGTTGTAATCTTAATATACATTTTCTATTTGAATTTAATGAAGAACCATTTATAGTTCCCCAAACATCTATATTAAATGCATCGATGTTTTTTCTATCCCTAACATTTAAAACAAAAATATCATCATTCATATCACAATCAGGACATAACATTTTTTCGTCTTCTTTTTCTTTACATTCTTCACCAGACTCATTATATGAAACAATTTGTGATCTAAACATCATCATTTGATCATCTTCATTAGTTTCAGTATTAATTATAGAATCTGTAGATATTTTTAAAATAAGTTGTTCTCCTTTATTTCTAAAATTTTCTGATAACATTGTATTAAATTCTAGGCAAGTATTATCTTTAACATCAAATAATAATTCAATTGTATCTGGACTAATTAATCTATAAGGTAAACTAATTCCAGTTTCATCACCACTGTTTTTATATGCTATAAATGATGAGCTTGCTAAATCAAATATTTCTTCAATCATATAATTTTCTCCCTTCAGTTATGGTATTTTAAACGTAAAAATATAGGGGTGTCAATAGAAAATGAAAATGTTTTTCAAATTATATTGACTAATATGTACATATAATGTAAAATGAAAATGATTTTCAGTTCGGAGGGATAATAATGAGAATAACATTTTTAGGCAAAGGTGGAAGTGGTAAAACAACACTTGCAACTTCATTTGTAAAATATTTAGAAAAAAAGAAAAAAGATGTATTAGCAATAGATGCTGATATTAATGTTAACTTAGGAACAGCACTAGATATGCCTAAAAGATATTTAGGAGATATATTTGATTATGTATGTAAGGATTTAGAAAGTAATTATAATAAACCTTTTATAGGAAGCAGTCCTGCTACTAGAGAAAGTATATTTATTAAAGATGGTTTAGATGATCCATTTTTAAGAAAATTTGCGACTTACAATGATAATGGAACAGCTTTATTAACAGTTGGAACTTATACAGATAATAAAATTGGATATGCTTGCTATCATAGTAAGTTAGGTTCAGCTGTATTTATCTATAATAGATTATTAGATAATAATGATTTATATGTAGTTACTGATGCTACAGCTGGAATTGATAGTGTTGGAACAAGTATGTTTAATGTGTCTGATTTAAATCTATTTGTAGTTGAACCAACTAAAAAGAGTGTTGATGTTTATAAAGAATTTAAAGATATAGTTTCTCACTATGGAATAGACACATATGTGATTGCTAATAAAATAAAAAATAATGATGATATAGAATATATTAAAAGAAATATTGATGAAGAACATATATTAGGATTTATAAATGAATCAGACGATTTAAGAAAATTTGAACAAGATGATAAAGATGGACTTAATAGATTTATTGAAAGCAATGAGGATATGTTAGAAAACATATTAAACAAACTTGATAGTATAGATAAAGATTGGGATAGATACCTAAGTGTTCAAAAACAAATCTATATTGATGATGTTGGTGATTGGTATAGCAGGTATTATGGAGAAGATTTAACTAAATATATTGATGAAGAATTTTCTTATAAGGATGTTATAGAAAATGATTAGTTTTACACCTAAAATAAGCAATGAAATAAAAGATATATTAAATCATAAAGACCTTCTTTTAAGTATAGGAGAAAATGTAGGATATCCATATTCTATAATTTTGCCTAATGCCATTAAAGATAATATAGATTCATTTAGAAGTGTATTTGATAATCATAAATTAAATTATAAAATATTCTTTGCTCATAAGTGTAATAAGTCCAGTGAGGTTATTAAAGAATGTCTAAAAAATAATATTAATGTTGATGTATCTTCTTTAAATGAACTTATGCATACTTTAGAAAATGGTTATACTGGTAATAATATACTAGCAACAGGTCCTAAAAATAAAGATTTTATAAGATGTGCTATAGAAAATAATTGTATTATTTCAATTGATTCTTTATGCGAATTAGAAACTATTATTAATATATCAAGCGAATTAAAAAAATATGTTCAA
>JAILLM010000141.1 GCA_024693165.1 Bacilli bacterium
AACAATCAACCTCTCATTTACATTTCCCATTGACTATTATAATTTATAGTTTATCTTTTTCCTTCTAAATCTTTCTTTAAGATTTCTAAATAACATTTCTACTTAAATTAATTATTTTATTGAACTTAGATCTTCAATAAGGAACTAGTCTTTACTTATTTATCTAATGGAATATTCGTCAGTCAATATTTCTACACCAGCATCTTTAGTTTAGATTTATTACTTTTGAAGATTTATTTTATATATGTTTTTGAATACTTTTTATTCTCGGAAAACATATAACCAAATAACTCTTTGCATTGGATATTAAATTCCTTTGATAATTTAAATTTTAACTAGTCCCATTCAATTCTATTACATGAATCGAATGGGTTTAATAAGTTCCGCTTCTACATACCTCCATAATGGGTTTTGCTTTACTTGCAATTACTGTAAAAGCTTTTGATTTAAGCATTATAGTTATTACACCTCCTATACACCATATATATCTTAATTACAATATACCTAAAAAAAGGAGAAATATCAGTCAATTAACAAAAAAATAATAAATTTTACATTTTTTTAACATAATTTACATTTTGTGTAAAATAAAACTTCAGTTTAATACTGAAGTTTATTCATTTGCTTTAAGACTTGCTACCATATCTATTTTCTTTATCTTTCTTGATAAGAATTTAGATACTATGAACGATACCATAAATGTACCAATAGCAGATATTATATAGGTCTTTGTAGTTATAAATGCTCCAAAGTCATAATGTTCCTCGATAGCACTTTTAAATAACCAATCTGTTAAATAGAATCCACCAGGTAATCCAATTATTATAGAAAGTATTGCAATCCAATTATTTTGTTTTATAAAAATATTTTCAATTTGAATATCTTTAAAACCTAATACTTTTAAAGTTGAGAATTGATATTGCTTTTCAGAGAATGAAAGTATTCCTAAATTGTATATAATAACTGAACCTAAAAGAACTGCCACGGCAATAATTAATACTAGCATTGTTTTCATCATTGTTAACATACTACTCATACCATCTTTTAGACTGTTAATATCTTGAATTGTTTCAACATTTTCTATTTCAGTTACATTACTTAAATCTTCATTTGTATATAAAGAATCAGGTTTATATTCTATCCCTAATGATTCTAAATAATTTCTTGTCATAGAAACATTTTGATTTTGAGGATCTTTATTGAACCCAATTATCTTTGATGAATAATATTTATCATTGCCATATATATGCCATGTAATTTCATCGCCAACCTTATATCCTTTATTTGATGCAAGTTTATATGTTACATAAACTCCGTAATCTCTAGGTTTATTTTTAATCTTGTTTTTATTGTCTACAAATCTAACATAATTATTAGCATCGGTTACAAATATATTATTTGATTCTCTTGTACCATCTTCGTCTTTTATTTCTATACCTAAAGTTTCTGATGTATTATTACCATATGAATTATATAAGTTATCTAATTCATCTTCTTTAATATTTTCTTTAATATTCAATTTATATTTAAAATTATATAAATCTTCAAATTGAAGTTTAACAAAGAAATTCATTGAATCTAACATACCTAGAGCACAAACAATTAAAGTACAACATCCTATAACACCTGCAAGTCCCATAAATGTTCTCATTTTATTTCTTAAAATATCTCTTAAATTCCATTTTGTTGAAAAGCTTAAATTTTTAAAGAAATCCTTTTTAGTAAAGTTTATTGTTTTACTTTTAACACTAGGTATTTTAGTTCTTAAAGTTTCTGCAGGATTTTCTTTTAGAATTGATCTTCCAGTTACATAAGTAATAATACCTATAATCAAGATTACAATTAAAGAAACGATAAATGATGATACATCTATTAAAGGTTTACCATTAGGTATTTCAAAGAATTCCATCTCTAAATTGATAAATACTTTACCAATTAAATAGTATCCACATATTAATCCAATGATAGATGCAAATAAACTAATCCAAAAACCATATCCTATATAATGGAATAGTATTCTATTATTACTAAAACCTAGAGCTTTAAGAGTTCCAATTTGTATTCTTTGATTTTTAACTACCCTAGTCATTGTAGTAATTACTGATAGCATAGCTATAAACAAGAAAATACCTGAGAATACTCCTATATAAGTTTTACCTTCATCTATTTCTCCTTGATAAGCCATGTATGAAGATGTATCTTCAATTTTAATAATTGCTTTTGCATTTTCAACTTTATCTTCGATTGATTCTTTTACTTTAGTTAAAGATTTTAATTATAAAGACTATATACCATTCTCAAGCATTATGGTAGATGTAGATACTAAAGAAAATGTAACTAAAGTAAAAGAATC
>JAILLM010000152.1 GCA_024693165.1 Bacilli bacterium
AGGCTTATAGGAATTCTTATTTAGGAATTATTCCAATATATAGAATGATTGTACTTTTTCAAATATGTAATGATGAAGGAAGTAGAGTGCATATAAGAAAGTATGTTGATTTATCACTTTTTTGGGGGATATGGTTATTCTTTGAATTATCTTGGTTAGAACCTTTTTGGTTTATGTTCTTAGATACATTTTTTGTAGTTTTGTCTTTAGTTACATTATATACATATATAAAAATGAGAATTGAATGTTTAGGAGATTTATCTATGAGATTTAGTACTAGTAATGATAATAAAAGATTTACGATTCTTATGCCTTTTGGCGCAATTCTTTTATATGCATTTAGTAAAAAGTATCATTACACTAAATTAAATGATTCTTATTTATAAAAAAAGTACTAACAATTGTTAGTACTTTTATTTTGTTAATTTTTCAAAAATTGAATCAATGTTTTTAGGATCTACGAATTGATAATGGAAATCAGTATCTTCATATACAGGTATTACATGCATATGATAATGTTTAACTTGTTGTTCTGATCCATAGTTGTTAACAAGTTTAAGTCCACATGTTCCAAGTCTATCATAAATTAGGTCTTTCATTTTCTTTGCTACATCATGAATATGAGTTAATGTTTCATGATCGATTTCAGTAAAATCTTCGATATGTTTTTTAGGAACTATTAACATATGTCCATCAGTATTTGGGTTAGCATCCATAAAAACTGTTACGATTTCATCCTCAAAAACTACCTTAGTTGGTATCTCACCATTTGCAAGTTTGCAAAAAATACAATCTTTCATTTAAATCACCAAAATAAATATAACACATTTTAATAATTTAATGTATAATATAAAACCAAGAGGTGGAAAAATGATAGATTTAAATACTTTTAAACTAGAAAAATATTCTGTTTCTAACAGAGAACACAGACAAGTTGTTAACTCATTACAAGAAGATGTTTTAACAAGAAATACTATTTCAAGAGACCTTGATGGTTTCATTGAAAAACTAGAAGAAAAGTCTAAAGATTTTAATGAAGATTTTATTGGTACTTATATTGCTTATAAGAGTGATATTGCTAGAGGTATCTGTGGAGTAGATAGAAATGGTTCTAGATATAGTACTTTCCTTTCTATGTTAGAAGAATATAGAGGAGAAGGATTAGAATTCATGTTAGAAGATCAATTCGAAGAGTATTTAACTTATGAATTAGGATTAAATAAAATTGGAGAAGAAACATTTGTTCAATCAGTTAAAACTCCAGTCAAGAAGAGAACTTTAAATAATAAGAATAAAAGATAAGTTGTTGAACTTATTTTTTTATGTTATAATTCAATTACTTGAGTGCCTTTATATATTTAATTTTTGAAAGGAGAATTTTATGAGTAAAATAAAAATCTTCGCATTAGGTGGTTTAAATGAAAGTGGTAAGAACACTTACGTAGTTGAAGTAGATGAAAATATTTTCGTTTTTGACTGCGGACTTAAATATGCGAATGATAATATGTATGGAATAGATTATATTATTCCTGATTATAATTATTTAATAGAAAACAAAAAAAGAATAAGAGGTATATTTATTACTCATGCACACTTAGAACAAATGGGTGGTGTAAGTGATTTAATAAATGCTTTACCTGACGTTAAAATATTTGCAACTAAATATACTAAAGAATATATGATTCTTGAAGGTGTTAATAAAGATAATATTATTGAAATAAAGGCACATAAGAAGATAACATTTAAAGATTTATCAATATTCCCAATTAATGTATCTCATTCAGTACCAGATGCTGTAATGTATGTATTAAATACTAAAGATGGAGCTATTTGTTATACTGGGGATTTCTTAATTGATCCAACTATGACTGGTTCATATGGAATGGATTTAGGTAAAGTTGCATATGTTGGTAAACAAGGAGTTTTATGTTTATTATCTGAATCTAGTTTTTCAGAAAAGAAAGGACATACTAGTCCACATCATAGACTTACTTCTTGGTTTAAAGATACTATTAATCAAGCTGAAGGAAGAATTATTGTAAGTATACTTCCAGTTCATTTATATGCTATCCAAGAATTATTTGATGCATCAATTAATATGCATAAGAAAATTGTTATCATGGGTAACAAATTACAAAACATTATTAAGATGGCAAGAAGTGAAGGATATTTAAATATCAGTGATGAATTAATTGGTAACATGTCTGATATTGAAAGAAAAGATTCGATTATATTAGTATGTGATGATAGAAAGACTCCAACTGGAGCACTAAACAAAATTGTTACTGAA
Organism: Bacilli bacterium; assembly: GCA_024693165.1. Taxonomy (GTDB): domain Bacteria; phylum Bacillota_I; class Bacilli_A; order RF39; family UBA660; genus UBA6985. The sequence goes on from JAILLM010000152.1 coordinate 2,291, forward strand.
AACGATAAATTTATTCATTTAACTGATACTGATACAGTTGTATTTGCTGAACCAGTATATGATGATACTGAAAAGATTGTTGTTAAAATGAGAGATGCTATCGCACAAAAGAATGTTAATACTATCGTATTACCTAAAGATAAGACTGTATTACATCATGCATCTTCAGAAGATTTAATGATTATGTTAAATTTATTAAATCCTAAATATTATATGCCAGTTAAAGGTGAATATAGACTTATGGTTAATAATGCAAATCTTGCAGATGCTCTACATATGCCAAAAGAAAATATTATTTTAAAACAAAATGGAGATGTAGTTGAGTTTGTTGATGGTGTATTACAAACAAATAAGTTTGATAAGATTAAAATCAATGAAACTTTAATTGATGGTAAAACTAGTGACGACATTGGTGAACTTGTTATTAAAGATAGAGAAATGTTAGGGGAAAATGGTATTCTTCTAATTAGTGCTACTTTAGATAAAAAGTCTAGAGCTATACTTGTTGGACCTGAAATAACTACAAGAGGATTTATTTATGTAAGAGACTCTTACAAAATGATCGAAGAAATCAAAAAGATTAGTAAAGAAATTATTGAAAGAAATGTTTCTCCTAAGTATGTTGATTTTAATGCAATTAAAAATGAATTAAGAGAAGAACTTTCTAAATATTTCTTTGAAGAAACTGGTACTAAACCAATGATTATTGATGTTATTCAAGAGGTCTAATTATGGCTATTAAAGTTACAAATAGAGAAGTTGATGTTGAAACTGAAATCATGCAAAAGTTAAGTGAATTTGGTTTATCAATTGACTTTGATCCAGATGATTCTGAAACTAAAGAAGAAGTAGAAGAAACTACTGAAGAAACTAAAGAAGAGAAATAGTAAAACTCTTCTTTTTTTAGTGTTTGGAATGTAAGTTTTTGTAGAATAAAGGGTGTTAAAATGGTAAAATATTTTAAAGGTGTGGTGTATATGAATATTAATGTATTACCTGCTGATATTTATACTGTTGTTAACCAAACTATATTAACTGATCAAGATAAAAAAATACTTATTAGTTTGTATCAACCTATAATAGGAGCAGATGCTATTTCTTTATATTTATCATTATGGTCTGATTTAGATAAAAGTGAGTTTATAAGTGGTGATTATACACATCATCATTTAATGGTTGTATTAAAATCTAGATTAGATAAAATCATTGAAGCAAGAAAGTCTCTTGAAGCAATTGGTTTAGTAAAAAGTTTTATAAGAAAAAATGATAATTTAAATGAATACATTTATGAATTATATTCACCCTTAAGTGCATATGAATTCTTTAACCACCCTGTATTAAGTATTCTTCTTAAAAATAATATTGGAGAAGAAGAGTATAGAAACTTAATTAATTATTATAAGAAAAGAACAATTAGAAAAGATGGATTTGAAGAGATTACTTCAACAATGAATGAAAACTTTAAAACTATTCCTTCAACTAGTCTTGAAGAGATTAGAAAAGAAGAAAAGTTAGCACCATCTTTTGAAGATAGGATTGATTTTGAATTAGTTGTTAAATCTATTCCAAGTGGACTTATTAATGCTAGAACATTTAATAAGAAAGTTAAATCGCTTATTAATCAACTTTCATTTGTATATAATATAGATACAATTAAGATGATTGAAATAATAAGATTATCTATTGATGAGATAGGTTTAATAAGTAAAGAAAAACTTATTCAAAATACTAGAAAGAGTTATGAGTTTAATAATAATGGAAGACTTCCAACACTTATTTATAGAACTCAACCAGAATACTTAAAGACTCCTGAAGGGGATACTTCTAATAAAGCAAAGATTATTAAATTCTTTGAAAATACTACACCAAATGATTTCCTTAAGGGTAAGAATAAAGGAGTTAATCCAACTAAGTATGATTTACAAACTCTTGAAGGTTTAGCAATTAATTTTGAGTTATCTCCAGGTGTTATAAATGTTTTAGTAGATTTTTGTTTAAGAGTTAATGATAATAAGTTAACAAGAAATTATATTGAATCAATTGCTACATCATTTAAGAGAAAAGGAATTAAGACTGTTCCTGCTGCAATGGAAGAGTTAAAGAAAGCTTATAAGAAGAAAACTTCTGTGGTAGTTAAAACTGAAAAACAAAAAGAAGTAAAACAAATGCCAGTATGGATGAATAAACAACTAGAGTCTAGTGAACTTAGTGAAGAAGATTTAAAAGCATTAGAAGAAGAATTTAAAGAATTTAGGTGATTAAATGAAAACTAATATTTTTAGTGATGAATCAAAATTAAATTATGATTATTTAGAAGCAGTTAAAGATCCTGACTTTAAAAAACTAGTTGCTAGAATTAAAGCTAGTGATGATCTTGCTAAAAAGTACACATCTAAGATTCAAAATTGTGTTAATGAACTTAAAACTTGTTCTAAATGTAAAGGATTAAGTGAATGCAAAAATACTTGCCCAGGACTTGTGTTATATCCAAGAGTAGATGGAAATATGATTACTTTTGAATATCATGAATGTAAGTATTTGAAAGAATTAAATGAACAAAAAAGAAAAGAAGCGTCTAGTACTGCATTCTTCTATAATGAACCAATTCAAATCAAAAATGCATCAATGGGTGAAATTGATTTAACTGATAAAAATAGATTACAAACTATTAAATGGATTAAAGATTTTTATAAAAAATATAATAAAGATAAACATCAAAAAGGTTTATATTTACATGGTTCTTTTGGTAGTGGAAAGACTTACATTTTAGCAGCTCTTTTAAATGAGTTAGCTAAGAATGGAGCAACTACAGTTATTATGTATTATCCACAATTACTTAGAACATTAAAAGAATCATTTAATAAATCAGATAATGAATCATATGATGAAATGATTAATAAGTTTATGACAGCAGATATTATTCTTTTTGATGATATTGGTGCAGAAAACTTAACCGCATGGAGCAGAGATGAAGTATTAGGAACAATACTTCAATATAGAATGGAAGAAAACCTTCCTACATTCTTTACTTCAAACTTAAATATTGAAGAGTTAGAAGCTCATTTAGCTGAAACTAAACAATCAGTTGATATTGTTAAAGCTAAAAGAATAATTGAAAGAATTAAGTCTTTAACTGAAGATATTGAACTTATAAGTAAAAATAGAAGAGTTTAAGTTATTGTGTTATACTAAATATTAAATTATAATTTACTTGAATGGAGGACATCTATGAAAAAATTTAATTATATAATTTTAATGTTTGCTATGATGTTTACTTGCCTTATAAATGTTTATGCTACTAATTATGGTAGTAATGAAAGTGCTAGACTTGCATGTCAAGCTGATGCATCACAACCTAAAGACTTATCTACTGTAACTGGTAAAGTAACAGTTAGAAGTTGTGTTCAACTTTTATGTAACCAAGATGGAAATGGAAATGGATCTTGGAGTTATAGATATGTTAGAGCAGTAGCAGCTACTGGAGTATGTGCTAATGGTAATAGAACACCATATCAAACTAAGACATATGGTTATTCTAGATCAGGTTCATGTAATCCGCGTGGAGATACTTGGGCATATACTAATATGGATATTACTTATGATTGTACTAGAACTTCTAATGGTCAAACATATCAACAATCAACTAATACAACTACAACAAAGAAACCATCATCTACACAAAAACCTACTAGTCCTACTCAAAAGCCATCTACTACAAAAAGAACAGGTGATACTACTACTAGTGTAATTGGTGGTAATGATACTACTTCAACACAAGGTGTAACTAGTCCTAGTGAAAATACTACATCTAGTACAACTACAACAAGAGCAATTTCTAGCGATGCATCTATTAAAAGAATAACTATTAATGATAAGTTTGATTTAGGTTATTCAAGTGATAGAAATGAATATTCAATTAAAGTACCTTATAGTATGAGCGAATTTGTTGTTTATGTTGAAACAAATGATTCATCTGCTTATGTTGATGTTAATGGTAATGGAAATATTACTTCTGAAGGTGGAGTTATAACTATTAAAGTTACTAGTAGTGACTTAAGTAATTCTACTGATGTTAAAATTAATGTTACAAGATATACTAAAGAAGAAGGAGATTGTTCTTTAGCTCAATTATTAGTAAAAGATTATAATATTGATTTTTCTTCTAGTAAGGAACAATATGTTATTAAACTTCAAAATAATGATAGACAATTAGAAATTGAAGCTATACCAACAAATCCTAGTTCGATATTTACTATTAGTGGTAATGAAAAATTAAAAAATAATAGTAAAGTTGAAATCTTAGTAGAAGCAGTAGATGGTACTACTTGTACTTATATGATTACTACTAAGAAGTCATCAAAATTATTATTATACTTATTAATAATTGTAGTAATTGGTGTAGGTTTATTCTTTGGTATTAAGAAGATTATTGAGTTATCTACTAAAGGTAAAAATAAATATAGATATGAATAAAATAGACATTATTAAATGTCTATTTTTTTATTGCTTATTGTTTATAAAAAGAATAAAAGTTATAATTGTTCTAGAATAGGGTGATTATATGAGAGAGTCTATTGCTGGTGCATGGCTATATTCTTTAATTTTAATATTTATGGTAATTTTGGTAGGCTTTGTATCAGTATCTTTAAACTATAATAAAGCTTATAAATTAAAAACTAGTGTTGTTAATATAATTGAACAATTCCAAGGAATTAATAAAGATTCTGTTGGTACAATTGGTAAACATTTAGATAATAATGGTTATATAAATGGTAAGACTTGCAGAAAACTATTTAAGAATGGTGAAAAATATATTGAAATTAATAATGGGGTTGCATCAAACGTTAAAACTAAAGGTGCATCAGATACTGAGAGTAAACCAGCACAAGTCTGCGTTACTAGATCATTAGCAAGTAAAAATGATTCTGAAACATCAGTTCAACGAGATTATTATTATGATGTATATATGTTTTTTAGTTTTTCGCTTCCGGTTTTTGGTGACGTATTTAAATTTACTGTAACTGGTTCTACGAATGCTATTCATTATCCAAATGATACCAATGCATGGGGGAACTAAATTTACAAAAAGTATAATATAACTATTGAAAAAATGCTTAAAATAATTTAATATATTATTATATAGAATAAAGGAGAGATGTTATAAATGAAAGACGCAACAGGCGAATTAAGTATGACTGCTGTAGCAGTAGTAGCAATTGCAGCAATTGCATTATTATTCCGTTCACTTGTATGGCCACAAATACAAGCAACAATTCAAAGAAATGCTTATTGTTCTCAAGCACATGCATGTAATTGTTCAGGAAGTACATGTACTTGTAACTATTTTGATGAGAACGGTTTAGAAGTTACTGGATTAAAATGTCCAAACAACCAAAAAGAGTTAAATAAGTAGTGATTAAATGAGAGAGGCTATAGGAGCAACATGGATCTTTGGTATCGTAATTGTTTTTATAGTTGTTTTCACAGGCTATTTGGCATTCTCTGTAAACTATGCGAAAGCATTTGCAATGAAGGATAGTATAATTGATATTTTAGAAAAACATAACGGGCCTGGGGCAGCTTCAAGCCGTAGAATAACGGAGGGTGCAACCGGGTCTGTTTTAATTGAAATTAATGATAAGATGAAAAATGTTAATTATTATTCACTTGGCAATTGTCAAATGGTTTTAGATGCTTTGGAAAGAGAAAGTGGAGTTGACGTTGATAACGGTCATGTTATGGGTGTGTCTATGGAAAAAGCTTATGTAAAAAGCCGTTATAGTTATAATTTTGATAAAAAAAGTTATAACTATTGCATTATTAAGCAAGTTCAAGACTCCTTAAATGACCAAGGATTAGGTTTTTCTAATTACTTTGTTGCAACTTTCTTTAACATTAAAATAGATATAATTAATATGGCTAAGTTAGATTTCAATTTCTTTGTTTCTGGTCAAACAAAGAATATCGCATATCCAGATGATGGATATTTAGAATCAGGTAAGAGTGAAAGTGAGTATGCATAATGAATGTTATAGTAGTAAATGAAAACAAAATGATACTAGATCAATTAGATGTTGATGTAATTAAAAAGATTGAAGGACAATTTGATGTATCTGAATTATTAAGCAAATTTGTTAACTTATATTTTGATAAATTAATAATAGATGTAACATCTATTAGAGATTATACAAATTTACAAGTTATGGAAAAATTTGCTCATGATGTGGATGCAAGTAGAGTAATTTTACTTTTGAATGATACACCAATTGTTAATTCAAATGAATACCTTGCTAATTTAGTAAAAAATGGTATTTATAATTTTTCAAGAAATCTTGAGGGTATTAAATTTTTATATAATACACCTAACTCATTATCTAATGTTGAATATATTTTAAATCAACCTAAGGATAGTGTTGGATTTTCTACTGGTACTACAAGTGCAACTTATTTAAATAATGATAATAAGAGTCCACTTAATTTACAAATAGCTGGCAAAAAAATTATTGGTCTTTCCAACATGACAATGCATGCAGGTGCATCCACTTTAACTAATATGATGGTTAGACAATTAAATGCAGCTGGTATTCCTGCTATTGGTGTTGAGATTAATAGACAAGATTTAATTTATTATAGATCTGACAAGTTATTCTCTTGTATGAGTAGAATTGAACTTGAAAGAGTATTAAAAGATAATAGTGATGCAGCTGGGGTTATTATTGATTTGAATGATTTTCCAGAAGCTGATAAATATTGCAATACAATTGTATATTTAGTTGAACCTTCATTTATAAGATTAACTAAATGTATAAGAAGAAATAAGAATGCCTTTGTCGAAAGAAAAAATGATAAAGTTGTTCTTAACATGAGCTTTGTATCTGATGATGAAGTTTATGATTTCGAGATTGAGACTGGTGTTAAAGTATTTGATAATATTCCGCCACTTAATGATAGAGATACAAATGCTGTTGAGATTAATGATTTTTTAAAAAAATTAGGATTTAATATCTAATAATTTGTCAATAAGGTTACTTTTTGTTGACACAGTATTGTTAAATAAAATATAATAACTTTAGAAAAGAGGAATGAATTATGTTATTAGTATCTAATTTACAAGAATTTTGTAAAGAAGCTTCAAATTTACTTCAAGTAATTGGTTATTTTATCGTAATCTTTAAAGTAGCTATTCCATTAATCATTATCGTTCTTGGAATGATGGATTTCGGAAAAGCAGTTGTATCTGAAAAAGATGAAGATGTTAAAAAACAAGCTATTAAATTAGGAAGAAGAGCATTAGCTGGTTTAGTAATTTTCTTTGTACCAACTGTTGTTTACTGGGTATTCGATGGAGTAACTGGAGCAAATAATGCAGACTTATCTACTTGCAAGAAATGTATTTTTGAACCAAGTAGTGCTGAATGTAAAGATGCTACAAAAGCTTCACATACAACTTATTAAAATTAAAAGAAAGTTAAACTTTCTTTTTTTTTGCTCTTTTGATATAATCTAACTTGCTTGAAAGGAAAGTTAATATGAGACTTAGAAGAGTAAAAAATGCACTTGAAACTATTGAAAATAGTAAGTATATAATTTTAAATCCTGAAGATCATAAAGGTGAATTTATAAAAGTATTTGGTAATAATAACCCAATTCATTTAGAAATAGGAATGGGTAAAGGAGATTTTATTATTCAAAATGCTATTAATCACCCTGAGATTAATTATATTGGTTTAGAAAAATATGAATCAGTTCAAATGAGAGCGGTTCAAAAATTAAATGAATTAGATATTCCTAATTTAAGATTAATTCATATGGATGCCGAAAATTTAAAAGATGTATTTGATAAAGAAATTGATACTATTTATTTAAATTTTTCTGATCCATGGCCAAAGAATAGACATGCTAAAAGAAGACTTACTTCTTCTTACTTCTTAAGTATTTATGATTCTGTTTTTAGTGGAAAGCCTCATATTATTCAAAAAACTGATAATATTGGTTTATTTGCATCTTCGATAGTTTCTTTAAGTGAATATGGTTATACAATTCATAATTGTTCCTTAGATTTACATAATGAAGATTTGGAAAATTATCAAACAGAGTATGAAAAGAAATTCTCTGAAAAGGGCCAAAAAATTAATTATTTAGATGCTGTAAAAGAATAGTCAAATTAGACTATTCTTTTTATTTGTTATGTTATAATAATTATTGTAGGAGTATGTACAAATATTGTTTTAAAAATATTTAAAGTTTGTTATAATTATTTAGAAGAGTAGGTGTTTTATGAGAAAAAAACTTATATTAATCCTAACTATGTTAATTGTAACTACAGGTTGTGTAAATGTACAAAATACTTCTGTTGATAAAATTGTTAATGAAATTGTTCATAGCAAAAGTGTGATTTATAATCACACTAATAAAGGCTTTAAGTATTATTTACCAACTGGTATGAGTGTTTCGTATAAAGATGAGTATAATGAAATTCTTAAGAGTGATGGATATACTTATTATTTATATGTAGATTTAGTTAGATATTTTAGCGGTGAAAAATCCGAATATAAAGAAGAAGATGCATATTTAAGTTATGTATTTAATAATGATGATA
>JAILLM010000171.1 GCA_024693165.1 Bacilli bacterium
TATTCTTAACTACTCAAAAACAAGTAATGGAAGAAGATATTAATAATAAACCAGTTGTAGGTTGTAGAATTTTCTATATTAAGACTGATTTAGGATTAAGTAATACAGGTAATTATGACGGCTTCGTTTTAGTTAAAAATGAAGGTAATGAAGAAATGAAATACTATATCACTATGCATGATGATGAATATAAAATTGAAGCTTATTTATATAATGGTGAATTAGATGTTAATAATATTGAAAGATGGTCTAAGAATGATGAATTAGTTGATTCTAATACATGTTTAGCTGCTGGTTGTTCTTCATGCTCTACATATGAAGAATTAACAGGTGAAGAGGTTTGCCCAAAAATTCCTGAAGTAAGTGATTCAACTCCTGGATTATTTAGTGGAAGTGGCACATTAAGTGATCCATACAAATTAGAATCAATCGAAGATTTAGTATACTTATCTCAAGGAACTAATGATGGATCTTTAGGTGATAATAAATACTTTAAATTAACAACAGATTTAAGTTTTGATTGTGATAAATCTTATAGTGATCCTAATAGTAAAAATTTTGGTGATATAAATGGAGATGGGATAGTTGATACTATTAAATCAGAATTAACTACTAGTTTAGGTTTTGTGCCAATAGGTAATAAAAGTAATCCATTTAAATCGTATATTGATGGAAATACAAAAAAGATATATGGATTGTATATTAATTCAGGTGAAAAATATCAATATACAGGATTAATAGGTTATGCCTTAACAGATAAAATTAATTCTATTATAAATAATATTTCGATTTTAGGTGCAAATGTTAATAGTGGTGGAGATTATAGTAGTGTAGTACTAGCATATGGTAATACTAATTCTCTAGATTCTAAATTAGAAAATATTGAAGCATCAGGTAATTTAAACTGTGAAATAGCATCAGAAAATTATAGAGCATATTGTGCTTCCATATCAGCATATTTAACTACAAAATATAACAATTCAAACTATGGTAAATTAGAAGTAAATAAACTAATAAATAAAGTTAATGTTAAAGCAAATGAAAAGTATTTACAAAGTGTAGGTGGTTCTTTGGGTTACATTGATCATGTTACGGTAAATAATGTTTATAATTATGGTTCAATAGATGGATATAAATATGTAGGTGGAGCTATAAGCTATGCTTATTATTCAAAAATAACAAGTATTTATAACTATGGTAGTATTACTTGTAGAGAAAGCCAATCTTGTGGTGGTGCAGTCGGTGAAACATATTATACTGAAGGAAACTCTGTATATAACCATGGTAAAGTTAATGGAATAGGAAATGGAACTTATATCGGTGGAGCCATTGGACATTTATCATATAATGTAAAAAATGGTAATGATTTAATATTAGGAAGTATTTATAATGATGGCGAAGTATTAGCACCATTCTATTATGTAGGTGGAGCCATTGGTAAAGTATATAGTTCAAATACATATAATGTCTATAATTCTGCAAATGTTGAATACAATGGTACGGGTGATTGTTATCTTGGAGGAGTTGTTGGAGATGTTAATGTTTATTCATCACTTAATAATGCTGGTAACAGTGGAACTGTTAAATCATCAGGAGGAAGGTCGCTAGGAGGAGTTGTAGGTGTTTCTGAAGGTAAAACATCTAATGTATATAACTATGGTAAACTAATAAGAGATAGTAAATCATCAGGAAGTGGAACCTATGTTGGTGGGGTAATTGGTGAAGGTTCATGTACAAACTGTTATTCAATCGCTGATATAGATAACATTAAAGGTGCAACTCCTAGTCAATCGGATAAGATTGGACTAGTACTTGGATATAATAGTTATTCAAATGATACTTATAATAGTTATGGAATAGGTACTATAACTAATACTGCTTCTATTAAAGAACGTAATCATGATTTTGCAGCTTTTGCTGGAGAATATGATTTAAAAAATTCAAATACTAAAAATATATATGCAAAAGCAAGAATTACAGGATTCCCTCAAATTGGAGTATTCTCAGGATATAGTGATTGTTTTACACCAAATTATAAAGCTGACAATTTATATATAGATATGTATACTGATGCATCAGAAGTTAGTGATATGTATGGAGGAATAACTTCATCTAATGTTGCAACTTATTATGCTAATTTAAACTCATCACCAAATAAAATGCCTTTTAAAGTAGCACAAGAATATAACTTCAATAATATAAATGGTATATGGTTTCAAAACACACTTAAACTTGGAAATAGTTGGAAATATGATAACAATTTATATCCGAAAGTTTATAAACTATTACCTAATGGTAGTGTTTCAAGTGAATTAGTTGAAGGACAAAAAGATATACCAATTAAATAAAGGAGGATAAATTTTTATTTATCCTTTTTT
>JAILLM010000104.1 GCA_024693165.1 Bacilli bacterium
TTTATCATTTTAGATTTAATTGTAATATGTTTTTCTACGTTTACTACTAGTACAGCAATATCTACATCATTTGGATTTGGTTTATTACTTGGAGCTGAAATATTAACTGCATTTATTCAAAAATTTAAATGGATTCCTTTATTACCAATGTATACATCAAATATGATAAATGTATTCTTTGGTCAACCACCAGAATATGAAATTCTAACATTGACCGTTCAAGTATTTTTTAATATAGTCTATGTAATATTATTTATTGGATTAGCAATGTTTATATTTAAAAAGAAAGATATTAAAAATCAATAAGAGTATTTTATACTCTTATTTTTTGTTTTTAAGTATTAATTTAGTGTTTATCAACAATTATTAATTGTGATAATATATACTTAGGAAGGTGGAAGAATTATGGAAAAAGAAAGAAAACAAAAGAAAGCATTAGTTACATCTAGAGTTTTATTTTATACTGTATTAGATAAAATTTATGTTGTATTATTTGCTTTAACATTCGTGTATGGTTTAGTTGCTGGTTTATTAAAAGATATTAAGTCAGTAGGTGGCGTAGTTGGTTATTATGCTACATTTATTATAGGAATGGCTTTATTTGGATTATTACTTAACTGGATTTATAAATGTGTAACTAAAACTATGTTATGTATTACTGAAGATGAAGTTTATAAGGAAGCTTATGCTCCTTTAAAAAGAAGTGAAATGTCTATTCCTTTAAACAAGATTACTTCAGTTACTACTTTTAATTTCTTATGGATTTTTAGATCAATTATTATTTTCCAATATCATCAATTACCAGTAATATTCTTTACTTATACTAACCAAGAATTCAAAGATAAATTTGATGAATTAGTTAATAATAGAAAAGAAGTTATTGTTAATGAATTTGAAGATAAAAACATGATCTCATTTATTGATAAGAAACATTATCCAATTGTTGGAGCAGTATTAGGAGGATTATTAGTATTATTCCTAATTATTGGTATTATAATGTCGTTTTTGGATCCTGCTTCAAAAGTAGTTGGAACTTATAAAAATGATTCTGGAGAAGTTAAACTAGGAAAGGATAAGAGTTGTTCTGTCCCTGGAGTTGATAATATGACTAAATGTTCTTGGACTTACAATGAGGATACTAATATAGTAACTGTAAATTATTCTTATGAAGTTAAATATTTAAGTCAAACTAAAGAAACTGATAGAACTTTAACTTACACTTATTCTGATAAGACTTTAACTAATGGTTCAAAAGTTTATACTAAAAAGTAGAAAGAAATTTCTACTTTTTCTATGCTTGAAATAATATACTAAAACTAGTATATTATTTTTAGTTAGTAAGGTGATAATATGAACGATAATAAAAATCCATATGCACATCAAAAAATAACTAGTAAGAAGTTATTTATTGAACCTAATTATGTTAAACCGACAGAGGAAGAAGATAATGGTGGTGTTAAAGCAATTGGTCTTCTTTTAACTATTGGTTTAATTGTAGTTTGTATTGCAATATATTTATATTATATATATCCAACATTTATTAAAGGAACTTATACAGTTGAAGAAGCTTGTAATAATCCTTATGAATGTACAGAACTAGAAGATGGATCTAGAAGATGCTCTTATTATGACTCGCAAGATAAGATGGTTATTGTTGATTGTCCTGCATTAGCTACTACTTCATCAAGTTCTACTCAAGTAAAGACTACTTCAAATGATTAGTATTCTTAAAAGAAAAGTTAATGAGCAAGATGAATTTATTAAATATACTTTAATATCTTTATTCTGTACATTAATATTTTTTTGTTTATATGTAAGTATTAACTATCTTACTAATGGAAGATACTTGATAGCTAATGGATTTGCATACGTTATATCATTTACTACTCAATTTATTTTGAATCAAAGATTATTTAAGGCTAAACCTAAGAAACATCATAAGCATTTTTTACAAGGAATTGCTTTTATAGCTGTTAGAGTATTAGGTTTCCCTTGTGATCAGTTCTTACTATATATGTTTGTTGAAAATTTTCATTTAACTTATTTAATAGGTAAGTTGTTTGATTCACTAATTATGTTTATTTATAATTATTTAACTAATAAGTTTATTGTATTTAAAATAAAATAAAACACACTTATGTGTGTTTTTATTTGCATTGATTAATTTCTTGTAATTGTTTATAAGCAGGTTGTTTAGTTGCTTCAAATGTACTATTTGTTTTATTGTATAGTATTTGAGTTCCTGTATAGATATTGTTTTCACAGTCTTCTTCATTAAAGAATAAAGTATAAATATCATTTTCATATTTTATACTTAATGGTCCATTATAGTTGTATTTTTGAACTATTACTTTATCATTTGCTCTTATTAATTGAAGAGTAAAGTTTGCATTACCATGATTTTCTTCGATTGCTATATAGTTTCCAATAACTCCAACTTTTATTCCATAAAGGAATGATGAGTTATATACTTCTGCTTCATTAATATATAATTTATACATGTACTTACATTCTGGTTCACATTCACTATAATTATTCTTTAACGATATTTTATAATCTTTATTAAATAATTTTACTGTTCCAAGTGTGTAATCAAAGTTTGCATTAGATGAAAAGTCATTTAATACATATCCATCTGTTTCAAGAGATTTGAAATAATCTTGAAGAGCTTTTCTTGTTTGAACAGCAGCTGAATCTATATCAGTATTGTTTTTATCCATTAAAACTTTTGAATAAATAATACCTATTAGAATAGCAATGATTGCAAGTAGAATAGTAATTACATAATCTTTAATTTTGTCTTTCTTTGTTTCAATCACATTATCACCCCGTAATCTTTTTCTAGTATAAAAAATTGTTAATAATAAGTAAATAATTTTTTATTTATAAATGATAAAAGTTTTAAATATGGTATAGTTAATGTAGAAAGAGTGAGTATTATGTTTGAAATGTTTAAAAAAAATCATATTACTTTACCTTATGATGTTCAATTA
>JAILLM010000163.1 GCA_024693165.1 Bacilli bacterium
ATTATAGTTTTCAATAAAAGTTTTAAAATAATCATTTAATTTTAGTGTAGTAGAATCATTATAATTTGATTCCATACCTTGCAATAATGTATATATATCTTTAAAAAATTCTAGGTCTTTTTCTTTCATAACACAACACTACCCTCACTCTAGGTGTATTATAACATTAAAAATAAAAAATAAAAATAAAAAATAAGTTTATATAAAACTTATTTCTTACGCTTTAATATTTTGTTACCATTTTCTGTATATATCACTTCGATAGTATCAGAATAATTTTCTTTCGCTTTATGTACATGTTTATTAACTGTAGTTGAATCTACAAAATTAGTTTTTATCTTAGTATAGTCTTTTTCAATTGGATTTGTATTAAGTTTCTTTTCTTCAATTTCATTAATACATTTTTTATATTCTTCAACTACTTTAATATTACCGATCTTATCGATATACTCTTTTTGATATTTTCTTAAAGATTCTATATCATCAATAGAAACATCAGTTTGAGATAATTTATTATATTTTTTAAATATATCAATTCTAGCTTTCATAATAGACATATTATATTCGCCATACATAGCACCACCAATTAAAAATGGAACTAAAAGGTCTGGTCCTATAACTGAACCACAAGCAAATGTTTTAACAATCACATAAGCTAATACTAATTCTGATGTCCATAAAAGAGTTTTCCCTAGATGTTTAATAAAAGCTGCTATTTTAGATTCATATATTCTATAGTTTTTAGCTAAAACTAATTTAGTATTAATATCTTTTAATTTAGTTTGATACTTTTCTTTAGATTTAGTTAATTTATCTAAATTTATTTTATTGCCATTAGTTTTTGAATTATCTATATGTAAAGTGTGATTATATTCATATTCATTAATATAAGCTTCACATTTAGCATTTTCTTTTTCTATTTCTAAATAAGCTCTTCTTTTTTCTTTAGAACTATTACTAATTTCTTGGTAATCTGTATTTGCAAATTTATTATAAATTAAATATTCCACAGTATCTCCTATAATTTTACCACCACAAACGGCTATTAAAGGTACAACTGTAGCTGGGATTGTGCCAATTGTTGATAACTCAATTCCACCTAATGTTAAACCTACATAAGGAACTATTGTTATTATATTTTTTAATAGTCTTCTTTCTTCATATGTAGAATTATTTACTTCATTAATTCTCTTAGATAAAGTATCTTCTCGTTGATTTAATTCCTTTTGACGTCTTGCTACTCTATTATGAACTTCAGTTATCTTTTCTTCCATAAACCAAAATCTCCTCTAAGCAAAGATATTATAATAAAAAGAAAAATAAAAAGCAAATCAAATAAAAAAATAGATAAATCTAGTTTTAATTACTGACTAATATACTATCTAAATAATCAGTTACGTAAGCAGCGTCTCCTATTAAAGTATACATTTCTGTAGTAGATTCGCTAATAGCACTACATTCTGCTATTTTTTTCCTTTTCTCACTATCCTATGTTATTAATAACATAAAAGTTTATTATAATATATATATCATTTATATACTTTTACGTAAAAAGGACACAAATTCGTGTCCCCTTTTTATCTTTTAAAAAATTTTCTTACTGCAGATCCACACATTCTACCTAAAGATACAAATGTATCAATGTATCTACATACTGCATTTAAACTATTAATGCTAATGGCACCACCATTAATTTCATATAATTCAACGTTGCTTATCTCCATATATTACTTTAATGGTCTTAAGAATCCATCTATAAATCCAATTATAAATGAAGCAGCTCCAGCAAGTAAAATCCATTTGGTAATACCACCACCATTAACATTAACTAGTTCTGTATTACTTAATTCCATATTTTCTCCTTTCTACACATAAATGACTCTTCCAAAATAATTCTTTTTATTCTTATGACTAACATAAATTATTGTTTTATCTTTAAGACTATTAAATAGATTCTTTAATACTTGATTTTCTACTGAATCATTAAGTTCTTTTAATGTTTCATCAAATATATAGATATTAGAATTATTAACCAATGATCTTGCTAGAATAATTAAGTTTCTTTCTCCACCACTTAACTCTTTTCCTCCATCATATAAATAAGTATCATACTTAAAAGGTCTATTTCTAATAATACGTTCTAAACAGCAAATAGTTGCTATTCGTTCAAATTCTTCATCACTAACCTTTCTACCTAAAAGAATATTATCTTTAATAGTACCATTAAATATATACTCATCTTGGGAAGAATAAGTAACTTGTGACTTTAAATTATCAAGACTCACTTGCGATAATTCAATACTACCTAATTTAATAGATCCTTTATAATCTAATTCTTTATTAAATATCCTACATAAAGTAGATTTCCCTTTTCCAGATTCACCTTTGATTATAACTTTCTCTCCCCTTTTTATTCTTAAGTTTAAATTATTAATAATATTATTTAAACTGTTATAACCAAAACTTAAATTACTAACCTCTATATCATAGTTATTAGTATTTAAACTTCCATCATCACTTAAATCAATCGAATAGAATTCATCTATCTTCTTAATTAACGACTTTGAATAAAATAATCCTGGAATTAAAGAAGCAATATTTTTTAAAGAATCATTTATCAAATTAATAATAAATGATAAAACAATTAATTTACTTAAAGTAACTTGTTTACTTACAAATACATAAGTAAATACACTAATAATTAGCATTCTAAATAGTCCATCTAATATATGTTCGTT
>JAILLM010000173.1 GCA_024693165.1 Bacilli bacterium
GCAATGTTCTATCAATTTTTTATATTAATTTTAAGTAAAATCAAGATTGATCGTGTAAATATATATTAGAGGACAGTATTATCCTTTTTACTCACAACTACCACCTCACTTTCTTTGCTAGAGTAAGTGAGATAACATGCAGGATAATACTGTCCTCTAATATATATTTACACGATCAATCTTGATTTTACTTAAAATTAATATAAAAAATTGATAGAACATTGCAGATTTTAAAAAATGGTAAGTAATATTAATTTATAGTTTTATAAAATTAGTTTTTATTATAAAATGTAAGTGGAGGTAATATTATTCACTTAATATTACCTCTTGGGAAGATGGCATCAGTTTTTTAAACTGATGCTTTTTTGTTAAATAATATGTAAAATTATTGTTTATATTATTGAGTTTTTAAGATACAATTATTATAGAGTGAATATAGAAAGAAGGTGAGTCTAATGCTTGAAATTAAAAGGTTAACTAAAGTATATGAAACTGCTGGCTTTACACAAATAGCATTAGATGAAGTTTCTGTTAATTTCAGAAAGTGCGAATTTGCATCTATACTAGGTCAATCAGGATCAGGTAAGACTACTTTCTTAAATATAATCGGAGGATTAGACCACTATACATCCGGAGACTTAATAATCAATGAAGTAAGTACTAAAGATTATACTGATAGAGATTGGGATACTTATAGAAATCACAGAGTAGGTTTTGTATTTCAAAGTTATAATCTTATTTCACATCAAACAGTATTAAGAAATGTTGAACTAGCTTTAACACTTTCAGGTGTTTCTAAAGAAGAAAGAAAAGAAAAGGCACTAAAGTCGCTTAAAGATGTTGGACTAGAAAAACATGTATATAAAAAACCTAATCAATTAAGTGGTGGACAAATGCAAAGGGTAGCAATCGCAAGAGCACTAGTAAATAATCCTGAAATTATTCTTGCAGATGAACCAACCGGAGCATTAGATTCAGAAACAAGTAAACAAATAATGGAAGTACTTAAAAATGTTTCCAAAGAAAAACTTGTTATTATGGTTACTCATAATCCTGAACTTGCTAAGAAATATTCTAATAGAATTATTAATATAAAAGATGGACATATTATTTCTGATACTAATCCATATGATGGAAAAGAAAATACTAAAGAATCTACGAAAGTATTAAAGAATAAAAGTAAAAGAACAAGTATGTCATTCTTAACTGCTTTATCTTTATCATTTAATAACTTAATGACAAAGAAAGCTAGAACACTACTTGTTGCATTTGCAGGTTCGATAGGAATTATTGGTATAGCATTAATATTAGCTATCTCAACTGGATTCCAAAACTATGTAGATGATATCCAAGAAGATACATTAACTAGTTATCCATTAACAATCATGAAAGAGTCTGTTGATATCACTAGTATGTTACTTGGTCTTTCAGGGCAAGATGATGATACTGAAAAAGTAAGCGGAGAAACTGTAATCGAAAAACAACAAGTTTCTAAAACACTTGCTAGTATTAAAGCAAATGATATTAAATCATTTAAAAAGTATTTAGAATCTAATAGAGATAAATTAAAGAAAGATGTTTCATCAATTGGATACATGTATTCAGTTGATCCATATATTTATACATATGATGCAAGTAAATCGATAGCTAAAGTAAATCCAAGTAATTTATTCTCATCTATGTATAATTCAAATGTTTTAACTTCGGTTGGATCAGCTAATTCAATATTTAGTCCAATGTTAAATGATGAATCAACTTATAAAGAACAATATGAAATACTAAAAGGAAGACTTCCAGAAAGTTATGATGAAATAGTTGTTTCTCTTCCTAAGAAAAATGAAATACCAGATCTTTTAGTTTATTCATTAGGCTTTAGAGATAATAAAGAATTAAGTGATATAATAAGTAAAATATTTAGAGGAGAAGGTGTTTCAAATTTAAATGAACCACTTAAACTTACTTATGACGATATATTAAATAGAGACTTAAGAATGATTCTTCCATTTAACCTTTATAAATATAATGATAAATATGAAGTATATGAAGATATGTCTAAAGATACTGAATATATGAAGAATCAATATGATAAAGCAATTAAATTAAAGATAGTAGGAGTTATCGCCCCTAAATCAACATCTCCGAGTTCAATGACTTCTGGTATTTATTATAAACAAGAACTAGTTGATTATATAATTGATGAAGCAAGTAAAACTGAGATAGTAAAAGCTCAACTAAAAGACTCAACTATTGATGTATTCTCAGGAAATAAGTTTGATGAAAAAGATAATACTGATTCATTTACATTTAGCGATTTAGTATCTGTAGATGAAGACAAATTAAAAGAAGTCTTTAATGTTAATATTGATGAAAAACAAATGGCCAAGGATTCTGAATTTTATATAAGTAATATTAATGGAGCAATAACAACAGATACAACCCAAGCACTTGAATCTTATGAAGAAGCATTTAATAAAGTATTAGATAACTTTAAAAACTATTTAGATGTAGATTCTTATCTTAATAGTAGTGATTTAAATTCAATGGTATCCTCATTAGAAAAAGAATATTATATTCCAGCAGATACTTATAAAACTATTTATAAAGGTATCTTGGAAGGAATACTTACAGCATACAATACTGCCATAGCAAATATTCCAGAAGCACTTCCAGATGAAACTAAAGAAACTATGAAAGATGCTATTTATACTCAAATAATAAATGGAATAAATGATAGAGTAGAAGTCCAAGCAAGTATAATTGAAATGGCTAAGACTATGACTGAAACTAAAATGAGAGTAATAATACTTAAGAATGTATCTGAAATGACTTCTAACATAACTAGTAAATTATCTAATGCCTTTAGTATTGATTCAAGCAAATTTACTAGTGCATTTAAACTTAACTTTAGTGAAGACGAACTTATGAGAGTAGTAACTGCAATGACTAGCGAAGAAAGTTCAGCAGAAACAAATCTTCTTAAACTTGGATATCAAGATAAAGAAGAACCTACTATTATTTCAGTATACTTTACTTCATTTAATGGAAAAGAAAACTTCCTTAAATTTATTAAAGAATATAATGACAAAGTTGAAGAGAAAAAAGAAATAAACTATTCAGATTTAACTGGTTCATTAATGTCTTCGGTTAAAACTATAGTTAATGCAGTAAGTTATGTTTTAATTGCTTTTGTATCTATTTCACTTGTTGTATCTTCAATTATGATTGGAGTTATAACATATATCTCAGTTTATGAAAGAACTAAAGAAATAGGTATTTTAAGAAGTATTGGTGCATCCAAAGGAAATATCTCATCTATATTTAATGCAGAAACATTTATTATAGGATTCCTTTCAGGACTTATTGGTATAGGAATATCTTATATAGCTATTCCAATAATAAATGCAGTAATTCATAACTTAACTGAAAACATGTCTTTAAATGCTAAACTTACTTTAGATAATTCAATACTTTTAATTATCCTAAGTATAGTACTTACTTTAATAGGTGGACTAATACCTGCAAAAGCAGCATCTAAGCGAGATCCAGTTGAGGCTTTAAGAACAGAGTAAGAAGAGTTATCTCTTCTTTTTTGTTTGTTTTTTTAGTATAATAACATTGGTGATTTAAATGTCTAAAACATTAAAAGATTTAAAAGTAGTATTTATGGGAACTCCTGAATTTTCAGTTCCAATCCTAGAAAGTTTAATTGAACTTACTGATGTTGTATTAGTAGTTTCTCAACCTGATAAAGAAGTAGGAAGAAAAAGAGTACTTACTCCAAGTCCAGTTAAAGCTTGTGCTTTAGAACATGGTATTGAAGTATTTACTCCAAATAAAATTAGAGAAGAATATGAATATGTTTTAAATAAGAAACCAGATATTATTATAACTGCAGCTTATGGACAAATTGTTCCAAAGCAAATGTTAATATATCCTGATTATGGATGCATTAATGTACACGGTTCATTACTTCCTAAATATAGAGGAGCTTCTCCAATTCAATCTGCAATTATGAATGGTGATTCAACTACAGGTATTACTTTAATGTATATGGAAGAAGGATTAGATACTGGTAACATTATTCATGCAAAAGAAATTGATATAGATCCTGAAGATACTTATGGGACTTTATCAGATAAGTTATCTATTTTAGGAAGAGACTTACTTGTAAAAACTTTACCGGTAATCTTTGAAGGAGAAAACTTCGACATTCCACAAAATGATGATGAAGCAACTCATACAGTTAAAATTAAAAGGGAAGATGAAAGATTAGATTTTAATAAAACTGCAGTTGAATTACATAACTTAGTAAGAGCATTAAATCCAACACCACTTGCAAATGTTTTAGTAAATGGCGAAGAATGGAAAGTACTTACAACTGAAGTAGGTAGTGAAACAAGTGAATTACCAGGAACGGTAGTTGCTGTTAATAAAGATTCTTTTGAAGTAGCTTGTTCAGACTCTACATTAATTATTAAAAGAATAAAACCTGCTGGTAAAAAAGAAATGTTAGTAAGAGACTTCTTTAATGGATATAATAAAGACTCTTTAAAAGGAGTTGTATTAAATGAAGAATAATAAAGAAGAAAAAAGTACATGGGAAAAATTTAAATATAATTATGACCATTTAGAAGGTTTTGATTCATTAGTTAAAATAGTTTTATTCTTTGCTATTTGTTTAGTAATAATCTTAGTTGCTAAAACAACTCTTAATCAAGAAAGAAAAGAAGAAAACACTAACGTTACAACAACTAGTACAAATGAACAATCATCACTAAAAGGAATCCTAGATACTTTAATTAAAAAGGAAGCCACTATTAAAGTTACTAAAGGTGATTATGTAGCAGTAGTTAAAAAAGTTAAAGAATCAAATGGAGAAATAACTGGTTTAATTCAAGATAATTCTAAACAATTAAAAGAATTTAAAATTAGTGAACAAAAAGTATATGAAATAGTATTAGATGAAGAGATTGAAAATGAAGAACTATTTAAAGAAATAAATACAAACTTTGTAATACCATCTGTATTAGTAGGTATACTTGAAGATACTAACGGTAAAAATGCGAATAAAGCAACTAAAACAACTAATAGTCTTTTTTTCATTTCTTTCTTCCTTTCCTATATTATCTTGTTGTTTATATAAATATAGGAATTT
>JAILLM010000124.1 GCA_024693165.1 Bacilli bacterium
TATTGCTGATACTCTATATAGAATGGTTAACTTTGATAAAGAAACTATTAAAAATATAGATAATAAGATTGAACTAATCGAAAGAGATTATATGATTAGTTATAATGCAGAACAAAGAAAAGCTATTAAGGAAGCACTTGAGAATCAAGTAACTATTATTACAGGTGGTCCAGGAACAGGAAAGACAACTATTATCAATGGAATAATAAGACTATATCAAGAAGTTAATGGTCTACCTAACCATAAGATGAAAGATCATATTCAATTACTTGCACCAACTGGAAGAGCTTCTAAACGTATGTGTGAAACAACACTTTTTCCTGCATCAACAATTCATAGATATTTGAAATGGAATCATGAAACTGGAGACTTCGCAGTTAATGAATATAATAAAACTAAACATGATTTAATAATCGTAGATGAACTTTCTATGATAGATAATAATTTATTCTCATCACTACTAGATGGAATAAGCATGAATGCAAAACTTGTTTTAGTAGGTGATTCAAATCAATTGCCATCAGTTGGTCCTGGAAATATTCTTAAAGACTTAATTGATAGTGATATGATTCCTCATATTGAACTTAAAAACATCTATAGACAAAGCGCTAATTCATTTATTCCGACACTAGCAAGTGAAATTAAGAATGTTTATATTGAATCAGACCTTAGTCAAAAAAGAGATGATTACAATTTTATTAAATGTGATCGTATTCAAATAAAACAAATGATTCAAGAAATAATAAAGATGGCTAAGAATAAAGGTTTAGATGAAACTGATATGCAAGTACTTATACCAATGTATAAAGGTGAAAATGGAATAGATAATATTAATGTATTATTACAAAATATATTTAATCCTGAAAATGATTCTAAAAAAGAAATTACTATTGGTACAACTGTATTTAGAGAAAAAGATAAAATTATTAATTTAGTTAATAATGTAGAAAATAATATATTTAATGGAGATATTGGTTATATAACTAAGATAAATCCTAAAAAGAGTGATGAAATAATGGAAGTAGATTTCTATGGAAATAAAGTTACTTTTAAAAGGGAAGAGTTATCAGCTAATATTATTAAACATGCTTATGCAATGAGTATACATAAATCTCAAGGTAGTGAGTTTAATCATGTTATTATGCCAATATCAAAAGAATATTCAAGAATGCTTTATAATAAACTAATTTATACAGGAGTCTCTCGTGCAAGAAAGAGTTTATTACTTATAGGAGATGAAGAAGCATTTATAAGAGGAGTTAATAATTCATACTCGGAAATTAGAAAAACAGCATTAAAAGAATTATTATTAGAACATATAAAATAGCAAGTAGATTTAACTACTTGCTATTTTAATTCTAAATAAACAGATTTATCAAATATATGAGATGTATTATCTAATTCTTGTAGTGTTTCAGTACTTATCATAAAGAACTTATCACTTATTGTTCCAAATACATTATTAGTAGGATCATCCCAAGTAGCATCTATATGATAATAAACACCATCTAATTTAACAACATTCCAAATATGTGTTTCACTAGCTACTTTAAAGTTTTCTACATTAATTCTATCAAGAAGTAATGCCATTGTATCAGCATAACCAGTACATATTGCTAATTTATTTTTAAATAAACCATATGCAGTATTAGATTGATGTAATCCTTTACCATATAAAGCAAGTTCTCCTTCATACTTAGTATCATATTCACTATACTTAACTATATAATCATGAAATGCTCTAATCTTTTCAGTTGTAGTCATACTACTTTGAATAGTATTACTCATAACTTCATTTAAAAAGGATTCAGTATCTCTTACCATGTCATCATCATAAAGATAACTAAAACCTAAGTTAACTTTACCAGATGTATCATAATAAATAGATATATTAGTAAAATTATTATAAGGACTAACTAAATTACCTATGATTGTTAATTCTTCATCATTAGCTCTACTAGTAATTTCTGCTACATCTTCAATACATTCATCATATTCAATTGGGCAATAGAAAGTGACACTTGCGTATCTTCTATCTAAAGCTGTATAAAGAATATTTAAAATATCTTGAGTATTATGTGGTGTTAAATCATTAGTAGTATATACATAACTAAAATTCATATTTTTAGAATATAAATTATTAGTTGTTGTATATGATGGTTGCCTAATATTATTAATTAAATAAATTGTATTTTCAATTAATATATCTTGATAGGCATAAACAAGTAAGGTAATAAGTAGTGCAAGTAATACAGTAATTAACTTTTTCATACTATCACCAATTTAACTATAACATATATATTTTTAAAAAAATATCAAAAAAAAGAAATGTTATTATTTAGACATTTCTTTGACTTTTTTATTTAATCTAGACTTTTCTCTAGCACAAGTATTCTTCTTAACAATACCTTTAGAACAAGCTTTATCGATATCTGGAATGAATTTCTTTAATTCAGCTTGAGCTACTTCTTTTTCGCTTTTTGCTACAGCAGCTTCAATTCTCTTCATATCGTTTTTAATTTTAGATCTGATTGCATGATTAGCAATAGCTCTTTTAGCATCAGTCTTAATAGATTTTTTAGCGCTTTTAATATTTGCCATGAGTTCTATTCGCTCCTTCCTTAAATACATATAAGATTTTACCAAAAATAATCTTAAAAATCAAATAAAATTTTATAATTTATTAAATTAGTTCATTATTATAGTTAAAAGTGTCCTAATATGGTAAAATTAAGTTGATTTGGAGGCTTAATATGTTTGATAAATTAGTACCAGATAAGTATTTTAAAAGCATATATAATATTAAATATAAAAACTTAAAACAATCAGGAGTTAAATGTTTAATATTTAGTATAAATAATACATTAGTAGCTGATTCTTTTAAGAAACCTACTAATAAAGTAAAAGATCTTTTTGAAGATTTAAAAAATATGGGATTTAGAATTCTTTTAGTAAGTAATCAATCTAAAAGACGAGTTACACCATTTAAAGAACTTTTATGTGTTGATAGTGCATACTTAGCGCTTAAACCACTTAAGTTTAAATATAAAAAGATATTAAAGTTATATAATTTAGAATCACATCAAGTTGCTTGCATAGGTTCTTCACTTTTGTTTGATATGTTAGGTGCCAATAGAATGAATTTTACATCTATTTATGTTAATCCAATTAGTGAAGATAATAATGCATTATCAAAACTAAGTAGAAAAGTGGAAGAACATTTTGCTAAAAAGTTAACTAAAAGAGGATTATTTAGAAAGGGTAGATATTATGAATAGAATTTGTTATGGATGTGGTGCCAAACTACAAAGTGAAGATAAAGACAAAGCTGGATATATTCCTGCTCATAAATCTGACTCTGCTTATTGTATGCGTTGTTTTAGAATGATGCATTATGGTGAATCTAATCAAGGTTATGAACCTAAGACTAGGGAACAAATAATTAAAAGAGTTAATGGAGATAAAAAGTTTGCAATATTCTTATGTGACTTCTTAAATTTGAATCAAGAAGTAATAGATATATATAATTCAATTAAATGTGATAAGTTATTTGTTATTAATAAATGTGAACTTATTCCAAATGAAATCTATAAAAGAAAACTAATTGATTATGTTAGAGAAGAATATCATGTAGATGGTGATATCAAAATAAAGGGTGGAACTAAGAATCATGGTGTTAATAGTGTTTATAGATATTTACTTGAAAGAGGTATCGAGGAAACTTATGTATTAGGTCTATCTAATTCGGGTAAATCAACATTTATTAATGATTTAATCCATGTTAATGGATCTAAAGCAAGACCAATTAACACTAATTCAAAAGCTAATACTACATTAGATTTTATAAAAGTTAAGATAGATGAGAATTTAACTGTATATGATTCACCAGGATTTATTTTAGAAAATAATGCTGATAGTGATGCATATGATCAATACATAAAGACTTTAACATTTAATATGAAAAAGGACGAAACTATCTCGCTAATTAATGGAAAATACTTCTTTAACTTTAGTGAAGATACTCCAATTAATATATTTATTAATGGTAAAGGCAAACATAAAAAATATTTTAAAGAATTAAAACTAGATAATGAACTTAAACTTAAAGATGATAATATGGACATTGTTATCTTAGGAGTAGGCTTCATAAGAGTAAAGAATAAAGGGATTGTTAAGACAAATGTTGATACTAAATATATAGAAATTAGAAATTCAATGTTTGGTGATTCAAATGAGTAAAATACATGTAATGAGTGAAAACCTTGCAAACAAAATAGCTGCAGGTGAAGTTATTGAACGTATTGCAAGCGTAGTTAAAGAACTTGTTGAAAATTCAATTGATGCATCATCAAAAGTAATAAGTGTAGATTTAGTTGATTGTGGACTTAAAAGTATTACTGTTACTGATGATGGTGTAGGAATGGATTCAGAAGATGCGCTTTTATCTTTCCAAAGACATGCAACTTCAAAAATAAAAAAAGAAGATGATTTATTCTTTATTCAAACCTTAGGGTTTAGAGGTGAAGCATTAGCATCTATCGCATCTGTTTCAAAAGTTGATTTAAAAACAAGCCAAGGTGGAGTTGGTACTCACATAGTAATCGAAGGTGGAAAGCTAATTACTAATGAGGAAGCTGATGCCAAGAAGGGTACAAGAATAAGTGTTAATGATTTATTCTTTAATACTCCTGCAAGACTTAAATATTTAAAAAGTAATACTACTGAACTTGCAAATGTAACATCTTTTATAGAAAGATTATCACTTTCTCACCCAGAGATAAGTTTTACATTAACTAATAATGAAAAGAGAATAGTGTTCACATCAGGTTCAAATGATTTACTTAAAACTATTCATGAATTATTTGGCTATACAGTTTCATCTAATATGATTGAAGTAAATGCATCATCAGATGACTATGATATTAGAGGATACATTTGTAAACCAACAGTATTAAAAAGTAATAGAAATTATATGTTAACTTTTGTTAATGATAGAATGGTTAAAAATATTGATATTAATGCTTCAATTAATGATGGCTATAGAGATTTTAAACCTGATATTAAATATCCAGTAGTAGTCTTAAAAATTGATACAGACCCAACATTAGTAGACGTTAACATTCATCCATCAAAAGCAGATATTAAAATATCAAAGATGGAAGAATTAAAGTTCATGATTGAATCAATGATTAATAAAAGTCTAAGAAAGACCCTTTTAATTAATGATATGAAAGTTAATACTAATGTTTCGGCACCTTCAATAATTGAAAGTGAAAAGAATACTACAAGTGATGAAGACACTTTAGTTAAGTCTGAAGAACAAATGACTTTTGATTATACTAAAATGACAATCGAAGAAGAATCAGCTCATGGGTTTAGTGAAGTACAAACTAAAGTAGCTGAACAAAGTGAAGATAAACAAATTAATGAAGATATTAAAAGACTAGAGTTGCATCCAGTTGGAATAATTATGCAAACATTCATAGTTGCAGAAAATGAAGAAGGTCTATATTTAATAGATCAACATGCAGCACATGAAAGAATTAATTATGAAAAAGTTCAAAAGCAAATGAAGAACGCTCAAAACTATAAGATGAAGATGCTAGTTCCTTTAACTTTAGAATTTTCTACATCTGACTATTTAAAAGTACAAGAACATATTGATACTTTAGAAAGTATTGGTATAACTATTGAAAACTTTGGTGTAAATACAATTATAGTTAAAGAACATCCTACTTGGTTAAGAGAAGGTATGGAATCAATTCTTATTAAGCAAATTTTTGATATGTTAATTGAAGACTCAGTTAAGTTTGATAAGATGAAATTCTTGAAGAGAGTAGCACAAACAACTGCTTGTAAAATGAGTATCAGAGCACATGAAGTAATTACTCTTGATCAAGCTAAAGAATTATTAAAACAATTATTTATGTGTGATAATCCATACAACTGTGCTCATGGAAGACCTACGATTATACATTATTCAGAATATGAGTTAGATAGAATGTTTAGAAGAATCATGAATTAGACTGTAAATAATACAGTCTTTTTTGTATATAAAATAATTATATCTTGTCAGTTTCATTTTGATTATATTAATATAAATTTATAGAGCAGGGATTGTGGTAGCAATATGAAAAATAAAGGTTTTACTTTAGTTGAGTTATTAGCAGTTATTGTAATCTTAGCAATAATAATGATTATAGCTATCCCAGCAGTATTAAATATAATGCAAACAGCTGGTTTAAAAACGTTTGAAGAATTTACATTAAAAAGTATAAATGAAACTGAAAAAAAGATAGTATCTAATTCTTTAATTGGAGAAACAACTGGTGATCAATGTGAAATATATAATATCAAAAATGATCTTGGACTATCTAATACAGGAAGTTTTGATGGTTATATTTTAGCTAAAAAGAATGATGATAAATATGAATATATTATTACTATGTGGAGTGATAGATATATGTTACGTCCATATAATTTTACAAATAAAACTAACTATAAAAGCGAATCGAAAGATTTGACGGATTCTATAGAAAATATTAATGAAAATGATAAGAATTTGCTTACTGCATCTAATTTATGTGGTTTTGGATGTAATAGGTGTAAAGTAAATGAAGAAGTTATTGAAGCTACTTGTTTTTTTAGTGAGAATTATTCGTTTGATTTCAATTATAATGGAGGTGAACAATCCTTTGTTGCAACATGTAATGGTAAATATAGATTAGAGGTTTGGGGTGCATCTGGCGGAGTTAATATTGGTAATTCTTCAGATTTTGGAAAAGGCGGTTACTCAGTCGGAAGTATAAATTTAGATGCTGGTACTAAATTATATATTAATGTTGGTGGAGCTGGAAATGATAGTAATAAAGATAATCAACCATTAAAAAAAGGAACAGGTGGATATAATGGCGGAGGCAGTGGTGGAGCTGGTTGTAAGAAAAGTGATGAATTATATTTTACTTCAGGTGCAGGTGGAGGAGGAGCAACTCATATTGCCACTGTAAGTGGTCTTCTTAAGTCGCTTGAAATGTATAAAGATACTGCTGGTGAAAATAGTTCTAATGAAATTTTAATTGTTGCTGGAGGAGGCGGTGGATACTCTATGGGTCTGCAAGCAGGAGCTGGCGGAGGATTTAAGGGTACTGATGGATCAGTTAGAACTATTGATGGTTATAAAATTGGAGGTATTTCTAAAGGAGGTACTCAATTTGATGGTTATAAATTTGGAGAAGGTCAAAGTGCAAATGATAGAACTATCAGTACAAGTTGGGGTGCTGAAGGCCAAGGTGGAGGCGGCGGAGGCTGGTATGGCGGTACCGCTTCAACAGTAGTTGGTGAATTTAGTAATGATGCCGGAGCCGGCGGTTCGGGTTATATAAATAATCCACTTTTATTTGATAAAAAAATGTTTTGTTTAAATTGTGAAGAAACTACTGAATTAGGTTATTATACTGTTAATACTAAGGGAACTAGTCGTTTACTTGATAATAGAAGTTGTTCAAATGGTTATAATCATTATCCAATTAGTAAATGTGCTAAATCTGGTAATGGCTATGCTAGGATTACATATTTGGGATAATGAATTAAGAAGAGACATTCGCTACTTGTTATGCAGTTAAAGAAATAAATATATCTGGATTTGTTAATCTTAAATTAAAAGATAGTTTTATCTATTGTAAGGTAGTTGATGTTATTTATGTTAATAGTGAATATTCAGGAAGTTTATCATTTAGTAATACACAATGTAAGATAAAAACATTAACTAAAGTATAAAAATACCACTTATTAAGCGGTTTTTTTATTTGTTAATAATTATTCTAAAATGTTTTAAAATGAGAATATATATAATATAATTAATATAAGGTGAGAATAAGTGAAGAAAGATAATAAAGGTTTTACATTAGTTGAACTTCTAGCGGTAATTGTAATCTTAGCTATTATTATGTTGATAGCAATTCCATCAGTATTAAATGTTATGACTACAGCTAAAAGACAAGCTTTTAAAGAATACATAGATAAAGTGGCATTAGCTACACAAAATAAATATACAGAATCTCAACTTTATAATAATGTAACACCATCAGTTGTTATTTATGATATCGAAAAAGATTTGGGTTTAACATCAACTGGAGATTATAAAGGATTTACTTTAGTTGATTCAAATAAAGACATTTATGTTACTTTGTATGATAAAGAATTTGCAGTTAGTGGACTTAAGTGGAGTGATATAGATAATGCTAGTGTTGTAAGTGTTGTAAGTGTTTCTAGTACTGAATTCACTAAAGAAGGATTAGCAACAGTTGTTGGTGTATCTGATTATTCTTATTATGAAGATGGTGAATTAAAGACTGGTGAAGTTATATTAAAGAAGGCGATTATGACTTCTGGATCAGTATTTAATACTTATATAAAACGTTTAGCTAATGATGAAAGTTTTTCTGCATCATCTGCTGATAGAAAAATTAAACATGTTAAATTCACAAGAAATATAAGTTCAGCACCTGATTCTAAAGTATCTGTTTCAGATGTAACTTCTGAAAAACGTATTTATGTATGGTGGGAAGAAAGCACAGAAACTATTTATATCGGTTGTGAAAATAATATGATTTATTTAAGCAAAGATGCAAGTTATATGTTCCATTACTTATTTAATGTTGAAGATATAGATTTTAGTCATTTTATAAGTGATGATACCTCTTCATTATATCGTTTTGTTTCTGGATGTTTTAAATTAAAATCAGTAGATCTAAAACATTTTAATACTTCGAAGGTAACTAATTTTAGAGCCGTATTCTTAGACTGTGCTGAGATTACTTCATTAGATTTATCTACATGGAATACATCTAATGCAATTGAGATAGGCTATATGTTTAGTGGAACTACTAATTTAAAATCATTAGATATTTCTAACTTTAATACATCTGGTGTAACTAGAATGGAGAATTTATTTCAAAAGAGTGGATTGAAAGAAATACATATTGAATCTTTTGATACTTCTAAAGTTAAAGATATGTCTTATTCATTTGGACAAGCTCCAAATTTGGAGAGAATATATGTATCTAGTAAATTTACTATTGATGCTATAGCAAATACATCTCCATTATTTACTGGAAGTACAAAATTACAAAATTTTGATTCTTCCAAAGTATCAAAAGAATATTGGACATTATATATGACGGTTGTTTAAATTTAACTGTAGTGAAAACTACAGTTTTTTATTTGACGTAAAATATAAAAAATAGTGGTTAAACCCTTGATTCCACCTAAGGTTAATAGTATATTATAATCATACAGTGGTAGATTGTGGTAGAAAGTGGGGAACTATCATGCTAATGGGTGAACATCATCACAACGTTGATGAAAAGAATCGTTTAGTTATACCAAGTAAATATAGGGCTGAACTTGGTAAAGAGTTTATTATTACTCGTGGCTTAGAAAAATGTTTATTTGTTTACCCAAAAGAGTCTTGGGAAAAGATTGTAGGGAAACTTGCAACTTTACCATTTACTCAAAAGGATGCACGTAACTTCACACGTTTCTTCATGTCTGGCGCTGATATCTGCTCACTTGATTCGCAAGGTCGAGTTAGCATTTCCTCCCCATTGATCGAATACGCCGATATAACTAAAGAAACAGTTATTATCGGCTCAATCGATCATCTTGAAATATGGTCTGAAGATCTATGGAATAAATTCTTTAACGATAACTTAGAAAACTTCTCAGATATCGCTGAGAACTTATTTAAAGCAGGTGAATAAATGCATTACAGTGTTCTTTTAAACGAGTCTATCGAAGGTTTAAATATTAAACCTGATGGCATTTATGTTGATTGTACTTTAGGCTATGGAGGACATTCATCAGAGATTTTAAAACGTATTCCCCAAGGTTTTTTATACAGTTTTGATCAAGATGAAGAAGCAATTAAGTATAGTACTGATAGGCTATCAAAAATAGGTAGTAATTTTAAAATAATATATTCAAACTTTTCTAATTTAAAAGAAAAATTAGAGGAGGTGGGAGTAAATAAAGTAGATGGAATAGTATTTGATTTAGGATTCTCTTCCCCACAAGTAGATGATGAATCAAGAGGATTTTCGTTTATGAAAGATGCTCCTTTAGACATGAGAATGGATTTGAATTCAGAATTCAGTGCTCAAAATGTTGTTAATGAATATAGTGAAGATAAATTAAGATTAATCTTCTTCAAATATGGAGAAGAAAAGTTTTCTGGATCAATTGCTAAGAATATAGTTAAACAAAGACCAATAAATACAACAATGGAACTTGTTAAAGTAATTGAAGGTAGTGTTCCTTATAAATACTTTAGAGAACATCATCCAGAAAGAAAAATATTCCAAGCTATTAGAATTGAAGTAAATCATGAATTAGATGTACTTGAAAGTGTACTTCCTGATGCAGTAGATTTATTAAATCCTGGTGGCAGAATAAGTGTTATTACATTTCATTCTCTAGAAGATAGAATAGTAAAACAAACATTTAAGAAATTAAGTGAAATAAGTGAAATATTCTCAGGATTAAGAGAAAGTGATATCCCAGATGAATATAAACCAAAAATAAAATTAGTAAACCGTAAACCAATACTTCCATCTGAAGAAGAATTGAGAGAAAATAGAAGAAGTGCTAGTGCAAAACTTCGAGTAATAGAAAGGGTGTAGAAAATGAAAAAGACAACTGGTCCAATCATTAAGCTTTATAAAAGCGAAAAGATTTTACTTACATTAGTAGTTTTATTCTTTATTGCTTCACTTGTTGTTACAGTATTTTCAAATGCAAAACTTTCTAGTTCAAATATCGAAGTAGAAAGATTAAAATCTAAAATTGAAAAACAAGAGAATGTTAACCTTTCACTTTCAATGCAAGTTGACGAATTAGCAAGCCTTTCAAATATACAATCTGTTGCGGAAAGTTATGGTTTAAGTTATAATAATGATAATATAATCGTAATAAAATAGAAGGTGAACTACATGAAATTAAAGGACAATAAAATAAGATTAAATTTACTTCTTGTCTTATTTGTTGTTCTTTTTTTTGTTGCAGTTTTTTTGAAACTAGTTTATGTAGGTTTAAATAAAACAGTTGAAGGAACAGATTTACAAGCACTAGAAGCAAGTAGATCTACAGTTACTAAAAAGATACAGGCTAATAGAGGTAATATCTATGATAATAGTGGAAATTTACTAGCACAAAATATGAACTCTTATACAGTTATTGCTTATCTTTCCTCATCTCGTACAGTAGATGATAGATATCCAAAACATGTAGTAGATAAAGACTATACAGCAAGACAACTAGCAACTGTATTAGAACCACTAAACCCAGTTATGACTTATGAATATATCTTAGGACTTTTAAATCAAAACTTATATCAAGTAGAGCTTGGACCGGGAGGTAGAAATATTTCTGAATATACTAAAGAAAAGATTGAAAAGCTAACTTTACCTGGTATAGATTTTACTAAGACTACTAAAAGATATTATCAAAATGGAGATTTTGCTTCGTATATAATTGGCTATGCTAAGAAGTATGAAGATGAAGAAACTGGTGAAACAGATACAGTTGGTGAGTTGGGTATCGAAGGGTATTGTGATGAATTCTTAAGAGGTAAAGATGGATCTATTACGTATTCAAAAGATGCTTATGGTTATCAAATGGCTAATAGTGTAACTTATAAAGATCCAGCTGAAGATGGTTATGATGTTTATTTAACTATTGATAAACAAATACAAATATTTATTGATAATGCAGTTAATATGATTAATCAAAAAGGAGCAACATGGATAACGTTTACAGTTGCAGATGCTAAGACAGGTGCAATTGTTGGTTCTTCATCAAGTCCTTCATTTAATCCTAATAAACTTAATATTACTAATTATAATAATCCACTTACTTCGTATGCTTATGAACCAGGTTCAACAATGAAGATATTCTCATTTATGTCAGCAATCGAAGAAGGTAAATATAATGGATCTGCGACTTATAAATCAGGTACTACAACAGTTGGTGATTATACAATCAAAGACTGGAATCTATATGGATGGGGAACTATTTCATATGATGTAGGATTTACTTATTCATCAAATGTCGCAGCAGTTAATTTAGCAAGAAGTATTGGTAAGAATAAATTAGTTGATTACTATAAAAAGCTAGGATTTGGTAAAGCAACTGGTATTGAACTTGCTAATGAATATACAGGTTCATTAAAGAACTTAACTGGTTCAGTTTCTGAAGTAGAACTTGCAACATCTTCATTTGGACAAGGTGTTACAGTAACACCAATTCAAATGATTCAAGCTCTTACTACATTAACTAATGATGGTGTTGAATTAAAACCATATGTAATTGATAAAGTAGTTAATCCAAATAATGATAAAATTATTTATCAATCTAAGAAAAATGAATTAGAGAAAGTATATTCAACGAGTACAATTAATAAAATGATTGAACTTATGGATGCAACAGTTAACGGAGATGATAAGACTCGTACTGGTAAACCATATCATAGTGATTCAGTAAGAATAATAGGTAAGACTGGTACAGCAAACTATACAGATGCATCAGGTAATTATTTAACTGATACTTATAAAACAATTAGATCATTCGCAGGTGTTTTCCCTAAAGAAAATCCTGAGTATATTATTTATCTTGCAGTTAAAGACTTCCAAGGAAGTACTCAAGATATGGGGCATGCTGTTAAGCAAGCTGTTGAAAGTATTTCTAAATATAAAAACATCGATAATAGAACTAGCGATGCTGATGAAACAAAGATAGTTAATATTAGTAATTTAATTAATAAAGATATTAATGCTACAGTTGAATCTTTAAAGACTGTTAAATTAAATCCAATTGTAATAGGTAATGGTACTAAAGTAGTTAGCCAATATCCTAAGAAAGGAACTACTGTTAGTGCAGGTACAAAAGTATTTATTATTACTAATGGACTTGCCTATACAATGCCAGATATGACAGGTTGGAGCAGTACGGAATTTATTGATTTCTGTAATATATTAGGTGTAGAATATAAATTGAATGGATATGGTTATGTAACTAGTACAAGTGTTTCTCCTGGAAGTGTAATTGATATGACATTACCAATCGAAGCAACATGTGCAACCATAGATCCTGCAAGCTTAGTTACAATAAGGGAGTGAAGGTAAGATGGCAGAAAAGAAAAAGACAGCTAAGAAAAATGTTAAGAATACTATAAAAGCAAAACAAGAAACAAAGGTAGAAGCAGTTAAAAAAGAATCAAAACTTAAAAAAATAGGTGGAAAGATTAAAGCATTCTTTAATGATCCAAGACCTATTATTATAGTTTTAATTATTCTTGTTTGCTTACTAAATATTGGTTTTGCAAACTATAAAAGCAATTATAGAGTATACCAAGGATTTTATGCATCAGATGAAATAAATATAAGATCTATTCATGCTTATATTCATCCAAAAGTATCTACATTTTATTCAAGTGGTGCAGTTTATACTGGTGAAGAAAAGAAAGTATATCAATATCGTATTGGTTATTATTATGAATCTGGAGATTCTTATAATTTTCTTAAAGAATCAACTGAAGATTTAGATACTCCAATTGATTTAGCTGATATCATAAGTAAGACTTCATACTTTGATTATTCAGAATCTCAAATCGCAGAAAACCTAGTATTTACTAGAGATGCAAGAAAAAATATTGGTAAATTACATTTCATGGTATTTGCTAGTACAACTAAAGAAACTACTGATGAATATGATATAGCTATTGATTGTCCAATAGACTTTACAGAATTTTAAAATAATAAGATAATTCTTATTATTTTTTTATGTTATAATGCTTATAGAAAGTGGTGTTTCTTATGAAGAAAGAAAACAAAGAAATTAATTTAACTGCAAAAGAAAAGAAAAAAATTAAAGAGTCTATTTATGATGAAATCAAAGATGATTTAACTGTTGAACTTTCTAAAACTTTGATTGACGAAGTAAATAAACAATTTAATAAAGATTATAAAGATGAACTTAAAGATAAAATATCAAATGAGATAAGTGATGATATTAAGAAAAATATTAGAAAAGAAGAAAACAGATTATCTCAAAGTAAGAGTTTAAAAATATTTAGATTATATATTTATATATTATTACTAATTGCTTTATTTGGTTTTGTTATCTATAAATTATATGTTACTAATAATTTAAATGTTATTGTACCTAATAACATTCCAGTTCCAACTGTAAGAACTGAAGAGGTAACTACAACTAAAAAAGCAGATGAAGATTTAGTAAAGAAATATAGTTACTTAATGAAATCAATTGTAATCACTGATACAGCGCTTTTAAACGATAATTATAAGCTAACTGACATAACAATGTCTGAAAGATTAAAACTTGCTTATAATACGCTTAATAAAGATAAAATATCTATCGAAGGATCTATCTATATGGTTTCTTCATCAGACTTAAAATCAAGTTATGATAAATTATTTAATACAAATGATTATTCAGCTGTTGATTTCACTATTAATAATCTTGAATACAAATATTCAACAAAAACAGATGCGTTCATTGCTATTAATAATAAAGAAACTAATGGCGATAATATTGTGTTTGAAATTGATAGTATTATCGAAGATGAAACTTATGTATATGTTGAAGTAATCACAGCATTAAAGAAAAATGACTATATCTATAACATTAATAATCAAGAATCATCTATAGTTAAAGATAAAGGTAATATTTCATTATCTAAATATAAAACTAATTTAACTAAAAACAGATTCGTATTTGAAAAAGAAAAGGGCACTTTATATGCAATATTAAAAGTATAGTAAAACTATACTTTTTTTGTTTATTAAATTATAAAATAAAAAAACTCAACATAAGTTGAGTTTAGTGTACTAAATGGTGACCCGTACGGGATTTGAACCCATGAATGCATGCGTGAAAGGCATGTGTGTTAAACCACTTCACCAACGGGCCATTTAAATGGTGGGCCTGGGGGGACTTGAACCTCCGACCTCACGCTTATCAGGCGTGCGCTCTAACCAGCTGAGCTACAAGCCCATTTAAATGGTGTCCCCTTAGGGATTCGAACCCTAGACCCACTGATTAAGAGTCAGTTGCTCTACCAGCTGAGCTAAGGAGACATCTTGTTTTCTCGCAAGTACTCATTCATTATAACATAAAATTTACTAAAATCTACTATTTTTTTGCAAATTTTTAAAAAAAATTTAAATTTCTTTAAAATAAGCGTATTTTTGGCAGTTTTATGATATATTTATATAGTAAAAATAGGTGATTTTATGGAAAAATGTTACATAATTGTTAATAAAAATGACTATAAATCTACAAAACACTTAGTAGATAATATCATAGATTATAAGATTATTGATCATATTTTAATCATAGATAATGCTTCTTCCCAAGAAGAAAGAAGAAAAATAGAGTCAATTACTAATGAAAAACTAGAAAAAATCTATAATGGTGAAGATAAAGGGTATTCTAATGCAATTAATAGGGCATGTAATTACCTAATTGATGAATATGGTGATTGTGTATTTATTATTTCTAATTCAGATATAGTTATCATGGATGAAACTGATATTGAAAAACTTATCGAAGATTTATCTTTTGATTGTGTTGGATTAGTTGGTCCTCAACTATTAGAAAGAGGTAAAATTCTAAGAGGAAGAATGCTACCAACACCTAAACAAGATATTATAAGTAATTTAAATATGAAATATACTAATCTAGAATATCCAGATGATTATTATAAGAATGATACAACATTTGTTGATGTAATAAGTAGTGCATTTTTCTTAATGACATCAAAAACATTTAAAAAGATAGATGGATTAGATGATAATGTATTCCTTTATTATGAAGATAATATCTTAGGTTGTAAGATGATTAAGAATAGATTATATACTTTGATAGACAATAGAGTAAAAGTAAAACATAACTTCTCATCAACAATTGAAAAAGAAATTAATGATTTTAATAAATTCAAAATTTTAAGTGAATCG
>JAILLM010000149.1 GCA_024693165.1 Bacilli bacterium
TGTTAAGTTATCTGACATTGATTTAAAAATAAAATTAGGTGCAGATCCTATAAACTCTTTAAAGGAATTTATTTTATCTGTTTAGTAGTATATAATTATAATAGGTGATGAATATGAATTTTGTAGATATTATTATGATTATTTTGCTTATATATGGAGCATATAAAGGTTATAGATATGGAGGATTTAGTGCTGCTATTAATTTAGCAGGTACTATTTTAGTATTTGTTCTTGCATATTTTATTAAGAATCCAGTTAGTGAATTTATGTATTTACATTGGCCATTTATTTCATTTGGTGGAATATTTAGTGGTATTAGTGTATTTAATATTATTTTCTATGAAGGACTTGCTTATGTATTATGTGTTGCAGTCTTAAGTATTATTTTAAAAATAATTTTAAAACTTACTGGTATTATTGATAAGATTTTAGATGCAACTATTATTCTTGCTTTACCAAGTAAAATATTTGGTGTTATTTGTGGATTATTTCAATATTTTATTTATGTATTTTTAATTCTATTTGTAATGGCTCAAATACCATTTACATCTAAGTATTATAATCAATCATATTTAGGGGATAAGATTCTTTCTAATACTCCAGGTTTATCTTTGATTACTAAGAATATTTATAATTCAGTTACTGAAGTTTATAACATTTGTTTTGAACATAAGAATGATGATGATAAGACAGATGCTAACCTATTAAGTTTAGCAGCTTTACTAAAATATAATGTTATTACTACTGATGGAGTTGAATTACTTGTAGATAATAATAAATTAAGAATTAATAGAATTGAAGAATTCCTTGCTGAATATGAAGCTACTGGAACTTATGTTATTGATCAAGATTTAACTAAGAAGATTAATGATGAAGCAAAAGATGCTTACAGCACAATAACTAATGGGTAGAATTTATGATTAAGTATTTAGAAAAAGAAGAAGACTTTAAAGCAATAATTAAAGATGGAAAATGGATAGTTGATTTCTATGCAGAATGGTGTGGGCCTTGTAAAATGTTAGGTTATGTTTTAGAAGATACTGACTATAATATTTTAAAAGTTAATACTGATAATTTTCAAAATTTAGCATTCTCATTTGGAGTTATGTCTATACCAACTTTAATTATTATGAAAGATGGAAAAGAAGTTAATAAATCTATTGGTTTAATACATAAAGAAGACATAGAAGAATTAATGGACTTTGAGTAATCAAAGTCTTTTTTATGGGACTTCGTTTTATTGTTTATGAATACACAATGTGATAAAATAAATTTGCGAGGTGGATGTATGGATAAAACTAGAATGTTTAATCTTAAAGAGATTGAAGATGCCCTTGTAGAAACTACCTTAGATGAAGTTAGAGAAGCTCTAAGAGAAAAGGGTTATAATCCAGTCAATCAAATTGTTGGATACCTTGTAACAGGGGATGAAACTTTTATAACTAACTATAAAGATGCGAGAAAAAAGATTCTATCAATTGATAGAGGAGTTTTAATAGAAACTATTGTAAGGAGTTATTTAGAGAACTAATGAAGTGCTTAGGAATGGATTTAGGAACTCGTACTTTAGGTCTTGCTACTTCTGATAGATTAGGACTTATTGCTAGTCCATATAAAACTATTAGGTATGAAGATACAGATAAGTTAGTTGATGAAGTTATAGAAATTATTAAAAGTGAAAAGATAGACACATTAGTTTTAGGTTATCCTAAAAATATGAATAATACTGAAGGTGAAGCAGTAGAAAGAACTATGAATTTTAAATCTAAATTAGAAAGTAAAACTGATTTAGAAATTAATTTAATAGATGAGCGCCTTTCTACAGTTGAAGCTACTAATTATTTACTTAATGAAGATATGTCTAGAAAAGGTCGTAAGAGAGTAGTAGATGCAGTTGCAGCATCAATCATACTTGATACATATTTAAGAAAGGTACAAATAGAAAAGGAGAGAAATCATGAATAAAGAACCAGGAAAATTAATTATTACTAACAATGAAGGAAAACAATTAGAATGTGATGTATTATTTACATTTGATAGTGATGAAACAGGAAAGAGTTATATTGCTTATACAGATAATACTAAAGATGAAAATGGTAATATCAGAGTATATGCATCTATATATGATCCAAATGGTGAAGATTTAGAATTAAAACCATTAACTGATCCAAAAGAATGGAAAGTAATAGAAAGTATTTTATCTTCAATTCAAGAAAAAGTTGATGAAGCTATTAAGAATAGTGGTGAATCAAGTGAAGAAGAATAATAAGGGTGAAGATTTATTTACAACATTAGATAATGCTGAACTAAGATTTACTAAATCTATTAAGTCAGTAAGTATTATTATCGTAGCAGTTATAGTTTTAATACTAGGTGCTATCGGAGGACTTTATGCTTATACTACTATGCCAGTAGATGTAGGTAGTGAAGAAAAAGTTCAATTTGTTGTTAATCAAGGCGATAGTGTTTATTCAGTACTAGAAAGATTAGGAAAAGAAAAATTAATTAGAAATGCTAAGCTTGCTAAGCTATATGTTAAATATAATAAAATTACTACATTTTATGCAGGTCAATATGAATTATCTAAAGCTTATCCTTTAGATATGACATTAAGTATTTTATGTGGAATTAATAATGCAAAATCTGATACTATTACAGTTCAATTTGTTGAAGGGAAAAGAATTCCTTATTATGCTAGTCAAATAGCTAAGAAATTTGAATTTAGTGAAGATGAAGTAATAAGCGCAATGAATGACAAAGAATTCTTAAATGAATTAAAAGAAAAATATTGGTTTATAACTGATGATATATTAACTGAAGGATTATATTATCCACTTGAAGGATACTTATTCCCAGATACTTATGAGTTTAATAAAACAGCTACAATTAAAGAGATTATTGAAACTATGATTAAGAAGATGGATAGTATTTTAAGCGAGTATAAAACAGATATCGAAGGAAGTACATATAGTGTTCATAGTTTACTTACAGTTGCAAGTATGGTAGAATTAGAAGCGGTCAGCGCCGAAGATCGTGCTTTAACTGCTGGTGTATTCTATAATAGACTAGCTAAAGGATGGACTTTGGGTTCAGATGTAACAACATATTATGATGTTAAGAAGGAATTAGTTGATGGCTTAACTTATAAAGATTTAAATAGTTGTAATGGTTATAACACAAGAGGAACTTCTTGTAGAAAAGGACTTCCAATTGGACCAATTGCATGTGTATCTAAATCTTCTATTGAAGCTTCAATTAGACCAACTAATACAAAATATATGTACTTTGTTGCAGATGTAAATAACAAATTATATTTTGCTGAAACACAATCAGGACATGATCAAAATATTAGAGATTTAAAAAATAATGGACTATGGCCTGAATAAAAGGAGAGTTTAAAAATGAAAGATGTTATACAAGATATGGAAAGATATGCTGAGGCAAATAATGTTCCAATTATTGAAAGAGACTCTATTATTTTCATAGACAAGTATATCAAATTAAACGGAGTAAAAAAGGTGTTAGAAATAGGTACTGCTATTGGTTATAGTGCAATACTTATGGCTTGTGCTTCTAAAGATGTAGAAATAACTACAATCGAAAGAGATGAAAAAAGATACAAAGAAGCTTTAAAGAATATTAGAGCTTGTGAAATGGATAAGAGAATTGATGTAGTATTCGATGATGCCTTAGATGTTAATCTAGCAGGTTATAAATATGATTTAATCTTTATTGATGCTGCTAAAGGTCAAAACATTAAATTCTTTGAAAAATTCAAAAACTATTTAAATGAAGGTGGTATTATCATTACTGATAATGTTAACTTCCACGGGCTTGTTAAGAATCCAGAAAGAATTGAATCTAAAAATGTAAGACAACTTGTTGATAAGATTATTGAATATAGAGAATATCTAAGTGATAATGATGAATATGTTACAAAGTTTTATGATATAGGAGACGGACTTGCAATAAGTTTTAAGAAGAATGATGAAAAAGCAAAAAGTATTGATTAATATTAACAATTTAGAAGAGATTAATGAATATAAGAAAATTGGTATAAACAATTTTCTTTTTGCGCTTGAGGGATTTTCAATCGGATATAATTCATTTGATGTTAATGATATTCCTGAAGACTCTTTTCTTTTAATAAATAGAGTATTAGATTCTAAAGATGTTGATTCTCTAAAATCTATTAAAGAAGAATTAACTAAATTTAAAGGAATAATCTTTGAAGATTTAGCGGTTTATCAAATATTTAAAGATACATCACTTGAACTAATTTGGAATCAAGCTCACTTTGCTACGAATTTATCTTCAATTAATATTTGGTTAGATAAAGTTAATAGCGCAGTTATTTCAAATGAAATTACATCAAATGAGATTACTGATATTGTAAATGGAGTAAAGAAACCAGTTCTTTTAAATGTATTTGGTAAGAATATGATTATGTATTCAAGAAGAACGCTTCTTTCTAACTTTAATAAATATAATGAATTAGAAAAGTATAATGATATGGTTTTAGGTGAAAATCATACTAATAACAATTTCTTAGTTAAAGAATCAGAATTTGGTTCAGCATTCTTTAATAATGAGTATTTTAATTATATTGAATTTAGTAAAACACTTAATGATGATAATATTAAATTCTATTTAGTACTTAATTTAGATTTAGATATAGAAACTGTTAAGAGAGTATTAGATGGAAAATCTATCGGTAACGATGGATTCTTAAATAAGAGAACAGTTTATAGAATGAGTGAATATACAGATAGGGGTGAGAAATAATGAAGTCAGAATTACTTGCTCCAGCGGGATCCCTAGAAAAAATGAAATATGCTTTCCTTTTTGGTGCTGATGCTGTATACATGGGTGGAAAGAATTTTTCGCTAAGAGCTAATGCTAAGAATTTCTCATTAGAAGAAATGAAAGAAGCAGTTGAATACGCTCACTCACTTGGTAAAAAAGTATATGTAACATGTAATATTGTATTTCATAATGAAGACCTTGAAGGTTTAAAAGAGTATCTACACTACCTAGAAGATATTCATGTAGATGCTATCCTTGCATCTGATATTTCAGTTATGCAACTTTTGAAAGATGAAAATATTAAAGTACCACTTCACATAAGTACTCAAGCATCTACATTAAATTATGAAACTGGTAAGTTCTATAAAGAAATGGGTGCTGAAAGATTAGTACTAGCTCGTGAAGCGTCTAAAGAGGATATTAAAAGAATCCATGAAGAAACAGGCCTAGAGATTGAATGCTTTGCTCATGGTGCTATGTGTACAAGTATAAGTGGAAGATGTGTTCTTTCTAATTATTGTACTAATAGAGACTCAAATAGAGGTGGATGTGCTCAAATCTGTAGATGGGTATTTGATTATAAAAAGAATGATGAAAAGGTTACTGATGTACCTTTCAGTATGACTCCAAAAGATTTAAATATGGTTCCATTTATTGATCATATGTTAGATGCAGGAGTTTATAGTTTCAAGATTGAAGGAAGAATGCGTTCTATTTATTATGTATCTACAGTTATTCTAATTTACAGAAGACTTTTAGATAAACTTAAAAATGGAACTCTAACTGATGAATATAAAAAGTATGCTACTAATATTTTAAACAGGGTAGCAAATAGAGAATCAGTTCCACAATTCTTTGATAAACTTCCAGGAGTAAATGAACAATACTACTTAGGAAGAAAAGAAGAATCTAATCAAGACTTCTTAGGACTTGTTCTTGATTATAAAGATGGAATTGCAACAATTGAACAAAGAAATTACTTTAAATTAGGTGATGAAGTTCAATTCTTTGGTCCTAATATGGAAACAACTAATTGGACTCTTGATAACATTATGGATGAAGATGGTAATCCATTAGATGTTGCAAGACACCCTCAAATGGTTATTAAGATTAAACTTCCTTTTGAAGTTAATAAAGATGATATGATGCGTGTAAAAGTATATGACGTACCTGTAAAGAATGATTAAACTCATTCTTTTTTTATTTTTATAATTTATAATTAAAATAGGAAGGTGTATATATGAAGAAATATATTTTGTTATTTATTATAAGTATTGTATTAGCGTTTACTTTAGGAGTAGGAGTTAATAATACAAGAAATGCTTTTG
>JAILLM010000158.1 GCA_024693165.1 Bacilli bacterium
TGCAATTGGAACATATAATTCTAATGTTTCTTTTGATTTTTTAATTTGTTTATCAGGAGTTTGATATTCCATAGTTCTCATATTATGAAGTCTATCTGCAAGTTTAATTATGAATATTCTTACATCTTTAGTAATACTATCTATAATCTTATGCATATTTTCTTCTTCTGGCGAACTAGAATCTTCATGTCTAATTTTAGTTACACCATCTACAAGCTCTGCGATTGTTTCATTAAATTCTTCAGCAATAAGTTCTTTTGTTACTCCTTCACAATCTTCAATAGTATCATGTAAAAGTCCAGCACAAATAGTCTCTGCATCAGCATGCATATCTGCAAGGATACAACCTACTGCAGTAGGATGAATAATATATTCTTCTCCACTTTTTCGAGTTTGACCTTTATGATGATAACAAGCAAAAGAGTACGCTCTTAGAATAAGTCGTTTTTCTTCATTTGTATAATCATTAATTCTTGCAAGTAAATCAACTAAATTCATACATCCCCCAAAAACTTTAAAACAATTATACATCAAAAAAATTAATATGTGAAATAAAAATAAAAAGCCACATAAAGTGACTTTAATTAAGAGGTATTATTCTTATACTATTTTTATATTACTTTATATATTTATCAAATTCTTTACTTTTTAAAATTTCTTTTAAACTCTTTTCAGGTGTAGGAAGCTCTTCTGGCATTGTACCACCTAAATCTTTTACAAGATTACGAATACTTTTACCTACTTTATAATGACAATCATTAGCATTCTCTTCACCCTTAATATTTTTATTTCTAAGAGTTTCTTCAGTTTGGCTTATTCTAAATATATTCATAGATAACTCAGCTAAACCCATATTATCTAGAATCTCTTCTTTATATCTCAAACATTTTCTTTTAGCAATGTCATCAGCAGTT
Source organism: Bacilli bacterium (assembly GCA_024693165.1). Lineage (GTDB taxonomy): Bacteria > Bacillota_I > Bacilli_A > RF39 > UBA660 > UBA6985. Next base: position 915 of record JAILLM010000158.1, read on the forward strand.
TCTCCATTATAAAGTCCTTTATAACCCGAATTATGAAACTTATCAAAATTCTTAACCCCAGACGTTTTGGCTTGTTGATTTAATCTACTGTTACCCATTTTCGAAATTTTTCGTTGATAAAATCTTTTTTCATCTTCAGTTAACGAATTATAATCCATTTCTAGAATTTCCATTTTTCTAGTTTGAAAAGCAAAATACGTTTTACCCAATGAAACAACTCTTTTCTTTGCATCGCAATTTAACATAATTAAATAACAAGCATATCTAGATAATTTATAATCCATGATTTTTCTGGTTGAGTTGGAACCAATATCAACCATTTTACCCACTTGGGTAAAATGGTCACAAAAAAGAAACCATAAAGGTTTCTTCAATAATTAGTTATTATTTTGTTTCATCATTGGGAATAAAACTACATCCCTAACTGAATCAGCATTATATAAAAGCATCATTAATCTATCAATACCAACACCTAATCCACTGATTGGTGGCATACCTTGTTCCATAGCTCTTAAATAATCTTCATCAAGATCCATAGTTTCATCATCACCTTGAGCTTTTTGTTTTAATTGTTCTTCAAAGTTTGCTCTTTGAATTTCTGGGTTTACTAACTCAGAGTAAGCATTACAAATTTCAGCACCTGCAATAATAACTTGGAATACATCTACAACTTTATCATTGTCATCATTTCTTCTTGCAAGTGGTTTTAATACAGCTGGGTAATTCCACATAATTGTTGGTTCAAAAATGTTAGCTCTAACAAGTCTCTTATAAGCAAAGTCAATTAATTGAGCACATGAATTACATTCAGCTAAATCAGCTTGAGTAAATTTACCTGATTCAATAATCTTACTTCTTAATTCTTCTGGATCTTCAATTAAAAGGAAATCAAATCCTAAAGCTTCAGTTAAAGCTTCAACATAGTTAATTCTATCCCAATCTTTTCCTAAATCAATTGTCTTGTCTCCTACTGTAATTTCAGTTGTTCCTTTTAAGTACATAGCAGTCTTTCTCATGAAATCTTGGAAGAATGTAATATTATCTTCAAAGTTCCAGTAAGATGCATACCATTCGATTTGAGTAAATTCTTGTAAATGTTGAGGATCCATTCCTTCATTTCTAAAACATTTAGCTACTTCATATACTCTTTCGAAACCAGCAGCATTACATTCCTTTAAATAACATTCTGGTGCAATTCTTAAATTACAATCAATATCTAATGCATTATGATGTGTAAAGAATGGTTTTGCACTAGCTCCAGATACAGCAGTTTGTACAATTGGAGTTTCAACTTCTAAGAATCCGTTTTCATTCATAAAGTTTCTTAAAAAGAAATAGAATTTAGATCTACCTAAGAATAAATCTCTTGAATCTTGATTCATAATTAAATCTACGTATCTTTCACGATATTTAGTTTCAATATCTTGAAGTCCATGGAACTTTTCAGGAAGTGGTCTTAATGCTTTACCTAAGAATGTTAATTCTTCTACTTCTAGTGATTTTTCACCAGTTTGAGTAGTAATAATTGTACCCTTAGCTCCAATAAAGTCTCCAGAATCAAAGATTTTCTTAAATTCTTCATATTTTTCAGAACCTAGCTTATCAGCTTCAATCTTTAATTGAATAGCATCTTCAATATTTCTAATTTTTACAAAAGATAGTTTACCCATCTTTCTCATGAAACCAATTCTACCAGCAATAGCAACATTAGTAGTTCCGTCCTCTAAGTTTCTTGCTTCACTAATTGTATGAGTAGTAGCATATTTATCCGGATATGGTCTTTCTACGCTTTTTAATTTTTCTCTTCTAACAATTTCTTGTTCAGTTAGTTTTCTTTCCATTTTTATTCATCCTTTCTTAAAATAAAAAATGGAAACACGAAATATAGGAACGAGTTTAACCCGTGGTACCATCCTATTTCATGTCTCCATGCACTTTCTGTATTATAATGCTTACCAGCAACAAGCTCCACTATCTTTTTTCATAAAAATATCTTTAAGGCATTCACAGCAACTAGCCTCTCTCTTTGAAAGATTTAGATTAACTACTCATAGTTTCTTCGCTTTTCATTGACTATTATACTGAAAAAATCCAAATAGTCAAGTTATATTAAATTAATTATAATTTAGTAATTTATGCCTTCAAAGTGAAATAACCTCCATCTCCAGCATAAGCTTTATTTACTTTTATATAATTTGAATTATAGTTTGGTAATTTATAACACTCTTTAAACATATAATACGATTGTGTAACTTTTGAGGTATCAAAAACTTTAATTTCAATTTTAGATAATAAATTATCACCATCAAACATATATGACATATCTGTAACTTTTGAAGTATCAAAACTTGATAAATCTAAATAAGTTAATCCAAAACATTTTGAAAACATAGCAAACATATTTGTAACTTTTGAGGTATTAAAATGAGAAACATCTAATGATTTAACACACTTACAGTTAATAAACATCCATCCCATTGAAGTAACATTCGAAGTATCAAAATGGGAAACATCAAGTTCTGTTATCTTACTACACGCATTAAACATACTTCTCATATTTTTTACTTTTGAGGTATTAAAATGAGAAACATCTAATGTTTTTAAATTTTCACAATAACTGAACATTCCTTGCATATCTTCTACATTTGAAGTATCAAATGTAGAAATATTTAATGTAATCATAAACCTACAATTTGCAAACATAGATGACATACTCGTTACTCTTGATGTATCAAAATTAGATAAATCAAATCTATATAAACCTTCACATCCACAAAACATACCAGACATATTTTCAACTTTAGATGTGTTAAAATTTTCTATATTAATTTTTAAATCATAACAATTATAAAACATATATGACATATTTGTAACATTTGAAGTATCAAATGAAGAAATGTCTAAATGTGAAAGATTCATACAATAGTAAAACAGTTCACCCATATTTGTTACTTTTGAGGTATTTAAAGATGACAAATCAAGATTATCTATTAGCGCATAATAAAACATTCTATTCATATTTGTAAGTTTACTACTATCAACAAGCTTAAAGAATTCAGTTATATCCTCCCCAATATCATTTCCAAAATTACTAAACATATTAGAGGAATCACTATTTAAATAGATTTTTTTAGCTTCACTATAATAATATAGTATTCCATTATCATTCCACATATATACTGGCGTTTTTTGAGATTTTTCATCTGATTCAGAAATATTTATAATTTCAAAATCAGAAGTTAAGGATTCTGCTTTTTTAATACCTTTTATATTTTTACAGCTCCAACCATTACATTCATTTTCACCCGCAAGTTCATGAATAATTTGATTAAACTTTGGTCCATTTATTAGCGTTGTTATTCCAAAGATCTTATTTGGATCACTTACTACGTTTTGTGATTCACCATCATAGTTTTCATCTTCATCTAAAGATTTATAAACGCATACTCCACAACCATATTCACATAAAGTTGATACTTGCAATTCTTTGTTTCTAGATTGATCATATATTTCAAGAGATTCTTTTATACTTTTTCTTTCACCTTTGTAATTTATTCCATCAGTATAGTTATATGCTATTAACATATAATCATTATTCCATAAAGTTATATAATATTTATCATCATCATTTTCTTGATTTATTAAAACATAGCCATTAAATGTTCCTACATTATCTAAATCAAGATCAGTTTTTAAATTATATATAAAACACTCGCTCTCTAAATCTTCTTCATTTATTGTATCTTTTAATGCTTTTTGTCTTGCTACTGTCGATACTTTTTCTACGTATGTTATAAATGTTTTATTTTTAACTAACTGCATTACACTAAGTACAGAAGGAATTGTTAGTACCATAAGAATTGATATTATTACTATAACTGCTAATAATTCAGTAAGTGTAAATCCTTTACTATTTATTTTACTTAACATATTACGCATATAAACCACCATATATTTATTTTATAACTTTGTTTTTATTATATCAATAATGTTTAAATTAGTTATATCACTAAGAATGACTAAAATATAATCTTTATATGTACAAAAACTTACTTGTTTTTAAAATATAGCAACCATTTTCAATTTTTTTCCATCAAGTATATCCTTTAGCAATTTTTCCATTGCTAATGAACCTACTCTATCAACATAAGTTACAATAGATCGTCTTTTAGCAAAATAAACTGTATTTAAAACTGCTGGGATAACTATTAACATGATAATTGCTAGTATTACTAGTACTTTTTTTCATAAAATAAATCCTTTATGTACAATAAACAACTCTAGTAAACTGGAGAATCAAGAGAATGTTTATCTTTTTA
>JAILLM010000136.1 GCA_024693165.1 Bacilli bacterium
ATTGATTATATTGCTGGTATGACTGATTACTATTTTACTAAAGAATATGAGAATATTAAGAAACTTAAAAAGGAGATTTAAAATCTCCTTTTATTTTTTAATTATCTTCTTCCTTTATACCAAGAAGGAATAATACTAGATTTACAACTAATAAACATATCAGTCATATCTGGATTTTTACCCCTATTCCAATTTGATACACCCGATAGTGTACTTAATGCTTTACAACCACCAAATGTATGAGCCATACTTACTACATTACTTGTATTCCATTTTGATACATTTAATGATGTTAACTTAGCGCAATCCTCAAACATGTATGCTAGATTTATTACATTAGTTGTTACAAAAGTTGAAACATCTAATGTTGTTAAAGTAGAACATCCAGTAAACATATATCCCATATCAGTAGCACTATTAGTTTTCCATCCGGAAATATTTAATGTTTTTAATGCAGCACATTTTTGGAATAAACCATTCATGTTAGTTACTTTACTTACATTCCATTTAGATAGATTTAATGATTGTAATGACATACATCCATTAAACATAACGAACATATTTGTTACATTACTTACATTCCAATTTGTTACATTAAGTGTTGTTAAGAATACACAGTTTGCAAATAATCCACCCATATCAGTAACTTGTCCAGTATTCCATTTTGATACATCTAATGATGTTAATCCAATATCATTCATGAACATAGTAAACATATTTGTTACTTTGCTTGTATCCCAATTAGCAACATTAACTGTTTTTAATAAAGAGCATCCTACGAACATAGCTCTCATAGTTGTTACATTTGATGTTTTCCATTTACTTACATCAACACTTGTTAAAGCTGCACAGTTTGCAAATGTTGCTTCCATATTTGTTACATTACTTACATTCCAATTTGTTACATTAATACCATTTAGTTTACTGCATCCATTAAATAATCCGTTCATTGTAGAAACTCTTGCAGTATTCCATTTGCTTACATCTAATGATGTTAAACTACTACAATTCGTAAATGTTCCTTCCATACTTGTTACTTTTGAAGTATCCCAGTTACTTACATTTAACGAGCTTAATGAGTTACATTCGTTAAACATATTAGCTAAACTTGTTACATTACTTGTATTCCATCCACTTACATTTAAGGAAGTAACTTTAGTACAATTATGGAACATAAGATCAAAACTAGTTACATTTGTTGTATCTATATTTTCAACATTAACAGATGTTAAATTTGCATTATTAGTAAACATACTTGTAACATTTGTTACACCAGAAGTAAGTGAATTACCAAGTGTTATCTTACTCGCTGAAGATGAATAGAACATCTTCTTCATTGAAGTTACATTTGAAGCATTTAAATTAGAAATATCAATTTCTTTAATACGAGCTCCACTAAACATTTCACTACAATCGCTATTTAAGAATAAGTTTTCAGTTGCTTCAGAGAAATAATATAAATTATCTCCTTCAGCATATAGCCAAATTGGTAATGCTTTTTCATCAGCAGCAACATTATATTTTGTTACATCATCAGGTAAAGAACTACTTCTTAATATTGAATTAAATGTTTTATTAGAATTCTCACTTGATATAGTTGCTAAGTGTTCTTTAAATTTTGTACCTGATTCAAAAGTTGCATTTTCCTTTTTAACTGGTTCAGTAGTAGTTACTTCAGTAGTTGGTTCAGGTGATGGCGTTGGATTATCATTATTTATGTCCCCTCCACCTTTTGTAGAACAAGTTGTACATGGAGAATGCTCACACATATATTCAATTGTTAATTCTTCAGGTTTAAAATCCTTCTTAGGTTTCATTTCATTAATAACTTTTAATTTTTGATCATTGTAATGATATAAACTAATTGCATAATCTTCATTAATTAATGTAATGTAAACATCTTCGGTATCTAGATTAGCAAATACCCAACCCTCAAACGAACCTGTATTATCAATATCTAAATCTGTTTTAATATTATAAATAATACATGTAATATTGTTTTTTGTTAGTTCTTCATAGTCTTCCATTAATTTTGTATTTGTTCGAAGAGCTATTTTATCAGTATACATCGAAAAAGTTTTAATTTTTGATGTCTGTATTGTATGTAATACACCTGGAATTGCAATTAGTAAAAGTATAGCAATTATAACTATAACTGCAATCAGTTCAACTAAAGTAAACCCTTTATCTTTTAGTTTTTTCTTCAACTTTAAAAATAATTTAAACATATAAACTTCACCTAGTATAAATATAATATATATTTAATTTTTATTCAATAAAATAAAAAACGAAGTTTTAAACTTCGTTTTATTTTGCTTCTTCAGTAGCTCTTGTTTCTCTAATAACAGTTATCTTAATTGTACCAGGATATTGCATTTCGTTTTCAATTTGATTTTTAATATCTCTAGCAATTTTCATACTCTTAAGATCATCGATTTGATCAGGTTTTACAATAACTCTGATTTCTCTACCAGCTTGCATTGCATAAGATTTTTCAACACCCTCATAAGAGTTACCAATCTTTTCAAGTTGTTCTAATCTTTCAATGTATTTTTCCATCGAATCATTTCTAGCACCAGGTCTACTTGCACTCATAGTATCTGCAATTTGTACTAAAACAGCAATTACTGATTCTTGTTCACAATCACCATGGTGAGAAGCAATTGAATTAACAACTACTTTATCTTCATGATATTTCTTAGCTAAATCTACACCGATTTCAACATGTGAACCTTCAGTTTCGAAATCAATTGCCTTTCCAATATCATGTAATAAACCAGCACGTTTTGCTAGGTTAACATTTTCTCCAAGTTCACCAGCCATGATTCCACATAGGTTAGCAACTTCGATTGAATGTTGTAAAGCATTTTGTCCATAACTAGTTCTGAAATTTAATTTACCAATTATATGAACTAATTCTGGATCAATTTTAGAAATACCAAGTTCATAAATAGCCTCTTTACCAATTTCAGTAACTTTAGTATTCATTTCTTTGCAAACTTTATCATAGATTTCTTCAATTCTTGTTGGATGAATTCTTCCATCTTTAATTAAAGTTTCAATAGTTTGTTTTGCAATTTCTCTTCTGAATGGATCAAAAGATGAGATTGTAATAGCTTCAGGTGTATCATCAATAATTAAGTCTACACCAGTAACAGCTTCGATTGTATGAATGTTTCTTCCTTCTCTACCAATTAAACGTCCTTTCATATCATCACTAGGAAGTGCAATTGTAGATGTAGTTGAAAGATTTGTAACATCATTAGCATATTTTTCCATTGAGCTAACTAACATATCTTTAGCTTTAGCATCAATTTCAAGTTTAGCTTCAGCTTCCATGTCTTTGATATATTCAGCTATTTCAACTTCCATTTCGGCTTCTACTCTTTGCATGATTAAGTCATGCGCTTTTTCTTTGGAAAATTTAGCAATACGCTCTAATTTTTCCATTTCTTCTTTCATAAGTTCGTCCATCTTATTTTCTTTTTCTTGGACCTTTTTTTGTAAAGCATTTAAATTATCATTTTTTTGTTCTAGTTGAGCATCACGATTTTGAAGCATTTCTTCTCTCTTATCAAGAGATTTTTCCCTTTGTAAAAGTCTATCTTCAGACTCTTTAATTTCTTCTTTTCTTTCTTTTACTTCTTTATCAGTTTCTTGCTTTAACTTATAACTTTCTTGCTTTAGTTCAGCAAGTGAATCCCTTTTATATTTTTCAGCTTCTTTTTTAGCACTATTTAATAATTTTTCAGCTTTTTTACCAGCTCCAAAGCCAGTAACTACAACTAATACTAGTGTTAATATTACACCAGCAATTAATCCAACGATTACGAAAATTAATGACGAACTACCAGCGTTCATTATCATTATTTTCTCTCCTTTATACATCTAATAGAATTTTAATCATTATTAACCTTCTATATTTAAATTATAGTTTATTAAGTTTACTTTTACAACAAAAAAATGAAATCAATGATTTCATTTATTTTTTACTCTTAATATATTATTAAAAATAAGAAAAATTATCGAATTTATAAAGTTTCCATATGTCAAATAGAAAAAAGATATTAAATAAAACATTACTAGAACAAATATCAAATATATCTTATTGTTTAATGAATATACTTTTTTATTAGTAGTTATTCCAGTAAGTATTGTTGTAATGCAAACTACCAAGTAAACTATTACTTCAAGTGTATAAATTAGTGAATAATTTAAATTAGCATTTATATATTTTTCACCAGTTGAAATCTTTTTAAACATAATTATTGATACTGCTTCTACGATTGTCATTAATATTAATGTTATCAACAATAACTTTCTATCTTTTTTCATGTTATCACCTAATTAAGTATAACATAAAAGGTGAAAAATTACTTTTCACCTTCATTTAAAATATTATAATGTTCACGAACTTTGTAATCTATTTCTGCAGCAATATCAGGATTATTTCTTAAGAAGATCTTAGTATTTTCTTTACCTTGTCCAATTTTCTCCCCATTGTACGAATACCATGCACCTGATTTATTAATTACATCAATATCAGATGCTAAATCAATAAGTTCTCCTTCATAAGAAATACCTTCACCATACATCATATCAACTATAGCTGATTTAAATGGAGGAGCCATTTTATTTTTAACTACTTTTACAGTTGTACGGTTACCAATTACCGAATCTCCGACTTTAATTTGTTCTCCTCTTCTTACATCAAGTCTAATTGATGCGTAGAATTTTAATGCTCTTCCTCCAGTTGTTGTTTCAGGATTGCCAAACATAACCCCTACTTTTTCTCTTAATTGATTAATGAAAATAGCAATTGTATTTGTTTTATTAATAATACCAGCAAGTTTACGAAGAGCTTGGCTCATAAGACGAGCTTGAAGTCCAACATGGTTATCTCCCATTTCTCCTTCGATTTCAGCTTGTGGTACTAAAGCAGCTACTGAATCGATTACTACGATTTGAACAGCATTAGATCTAACTAGGGCTTCACAAATTTCTAATGCTTGTTCACCAGTATCTGGTTGAGAAAGTAAAAGTTCATTAATATCTACTCCTAATGCTTTTGCATAAACAGGATCAAGTGCATGTTCTGCATCAATAAATGCTGCTCTTCCTCCAGTCTTTTGTACTTCAGCTACTGCTTGAAGTGCAATAGTTGTTTTACCACTTGATTCAGGTCCGTATACTTCAACGATTCTTCCTTTAGGGAATCCACCTACACCAAGGGCAACATCTAAACTTAGTGAACCAGTAGAAATAGTTTCTATTTCCATATGTGATTCATCACCAAGTTTCATAATAGCACCTTTACCGAATTGTTTTTCAATCTCGGCCATTACTTCTTCAAGTGCTTTGTCTTCTTTAATATCTGTTTTTTTCATGTATAATCTCCTTTTGATTTGATCTTCCTTACATAATAATTTTATCAAAGTGAATTATACAAAGTCAAGAAAAAATTGAACAAGTGTTCGAATATGTAAAATCTGCATAAAAAAAGTAGAATTTTTAAAATTCTACTTTTCTTTAAATGCGTCTTTATTAACTGCGTAGTATTGAATACCACTTATAATTGATAAGATTGTTGCTGCATATACAAGTCCTTGTGCAACATTTATACCAATAAATTCGAATGGTATATTTCCAAAGAATACTAGAGTTAAACCACTCATCATGCAAATAGTCTTAAGTTTTCCTAAGATAGATGCACCAACTGCATGACCACTTTGTCCTGCAACCATTTTAATTGAATCTACTGCAATATCTCTTGTAATAATAATTACTGGAACTGCAACATTAATCATATTGTTATTTGCAAGTACGATTAAGATTCCATTAACTAACATTTTATCAGCAATAGCATCCATTACTTTACCAAAGTCAGTAACTAAGTTTCTACTTCTTGCTAAGTATCCATCTAATGAATCTGTTAAAGAAGCAATTAGGAATACTACTCCACCAATTATATATTTTAATTCAATACTTACTACACCAATTTGATATTTTGGTAAATATAAACCACACGCATCAAATGGGAAAATTAAAAATATAATTAGTAGTATAGATAAAACTATACGAGCCATTGTAATTTTGTTTGGTAAATTCATTTTATAACCCTCCTAATCTGTATAATAACTCAATACATCAGTACTGTTATTACCCACTGTAATTTGTGATACACTCCAATAAATAGCAAGTATTACTAATATTAGTACTACTAAAGTAACTATTATATATGGAAGTGTTTTTTCTTTAGGATAAGCTCTCGTATATGGAGATGCTATCCTATCCGGATCATCATCTGTCGATTTTGAATTTTCCTTAATGGCTGCTACAATTTCTTGTGATGGAATCCTACTAGTATGATCAAACATATATTCATTGAATTCTTTTATGACTTTATCAGTATCATATCCTAAGTATTTAGCATAATCTACCAAGTATCTTTTAAGCTCATAAATATCCTCAAATGATCCCAAAGTACCAGCTTCAATTTGCTCAAGGGCAATTACTGGAATATTTATATCATTAGATACTTCTTCTAGCGAAATACCGGCTGATTTTCTTAACCCCATTAATATTTCTCCTGTCTTATGCAAAAGAAACCACTCCTTAATATTTAATATAAAAAAAGAATAATCTTATAAGCCATGTTCTGTACCTCTTAGTGAGGCGGTAAACATTTATCTAGCATAAAATGCTTTCTATCTCCCTTATCATTCGTTCAATAGAACTCTCCTACCAAAATTTGGATTTCTCACTTGCGGGGCTTACCACGTTCCACCTTAACCGTTTCCAGTTAAGCTCGTCTCTTTGGCGCTTTATGGCTACTATAACCATGGTTAGGTTACCTTGCCGCCGTCAGTCTTTCAACTGCCTAGGTTTTATCCTAGCACAAACACTACTTTCATCACAGAAAGTGTGAGCATGGACTTTCCTCAACACATTTTTCAGTGCAGCGTTTACCCAGATTATTCGTCTTTTCCGTAAACTGTTTTTTCTAAATTTGAAATTCTCTTAAGAAGGTCAACATTATTATAATTAATAGATGAACCACCTGAAGAGGTACTACTATTAGCTGAATCAATAATATTCTTCATCTTGATGTTATCAACTCTCAATTTTTCTCTATCTTCTCTTAATTGAGCATTTTCAGTTTGAAGTCTTTTAATAATATTAATAAATTCAGTATAATCTCTTATTACCATATCAAGATATTTATCTACTTCTTGAGGTCTATAACCCATAGTATCCTTTTTGAATTCTTTATTTAAAATATCTTGAGGTGTTAAATAGATTTTTTCATTATACATAAATTAATCTTCCCTTCTTACATGGATTATTTTAATCTTTTTATCTATCTTTGTCAATTGATGATGCCTATTCACCATAGTATTGAACTATGGATTTTGCTATGTTTTTAGCTATAGATTCTCTGTTTGAAACTATCCAGTTAGCATCATCTTTATCATCATGATATCCAAGTGAAATCATAATAGATTTTATACCATTAGTTTCCAAAGTATGAGAACCTTTAATATTATTAGTAAATAAAATTCTCGATTCTTTTAATTCATTTAAATTCTTATTAATTATACTAGCTAAACTATAACTATTAGCGGTTTCATTCGTAATTAATGTTTCAAGTCCAGACTTGTCATGATTAATACTAGATGTTGACTCTAAAGAAATAATGAGATCAATACTCTTTTCTTCACATTCTTTTAAGTATGAAGAATATCCAGTTAAATAATCATTTCTATATACTTCATATCCTTTATCTTTTAATTCTTTTTCAAGTAAATCACTAATTAGATTCATTTCTTTTCTTTCATTAGTAAATGGTTCTTCACCAATATTTTTTACTTGATTAGATGAAGCAATGAATACTTTTTTATTCTTCTTTTTTAATTTGATATCAAATGTAGTTACCTTTGAAGATTGTCCATTGCTTGCGATAGCTGCTTTTAATGTCGTATCTTTATCAATTGTAATTGGTCCATTGTATACTCTTCCACCACTTAATGGATCACTTCCATCAATTGTAAAATAGATAACACCGGAATCATTTGATTTAAGTTCAATTGAATCATTTTTATTTAACGAAGTATAGTCTTTATTAATATAAACACTTGATAACATGTTTTCTACTTTAAACATTGAAGTAGATTTAGTTGAATATTCTCCTAAATAAGCATTAACAGTGATTGTATATACATCTGCTGAGAATAATTTCTTATCTAAGATCATTTCACTAAGATTTGTATTGGTAGATGCGATTACATTACCATTACTCTTAGTAATTTGAATTTCATATTTATCTGCCCATGTTAAATTCTTAAAGTTTAAATAAACATTATCATATGCGATTGTCGAACCATTTTCAGGACTAATAATGTCAGGTGTTTCATTAGGATACATATTATTATAAAGTTTAAGAGTATCAATGACATTACCATTTTTCATTAGTTCTAATACTAATTCTACTTGTTCATCTTTAAATAAAGAATCACTTATTTCATATACATCATTGGTAACTATATCTTCTTTGACTACTTTAGAGTCTTCTAAAGTATCATTATTATAGTTATTCTTAGTTACTTTAATCGAATAATTCTTAGTAGTTATATTACGAGTTAAATAGATGTATGCAGTTTCATTTCCAAGTAAACTAGAATTATCTGATGTGAATTTTACTTCTTTTAGATAAGTAAATTCATATGTGTTATTAGATTTTCTAGATTCTTGCTTTTTATTATATGCATATACATCTAATTTATATTTTTCATTTTCTTGAATAAAAGCGAAGTCTTCAATAATATCATTTGATTCAGTACGTTTTTTATATAATACTTCATCTTTAGAATCTTTAATTTCTACAATGTAATAAGCTGATGATCTTACTTTATCAAAAGTGATATTAAAAGTAGTATTTTCAGTATTTAATACACTTGTTACATTAAAGCCTGTTAAGATTGGAAAAAATCCACTATAAAGAACAAAGAATGTAATTCCAAATATAACAAATAATGCTAATAACAAAATTGTAGAAATCTTAACTATTCTTTTCACTTTTATCAACCCTTTATTATTTTTATAATAGCATTATTTAATTAATTTTTCTACTGCCTTTCTTATAGAAATCTTTCCATAATTATAAGTTAAACTTCCTTGTTGATAAGCAATGAAAGGTGGTCTGATTGGTCCATCACATGAAAGCTCAATTGAAGAACCTTGAGTAAAGCATCCAGCTGCCATAATTACTTGATCATCATATCCAGGCATATCCCATGGAATTGGTGTTACATGAGCATCTACTGGAGAAGATGCTTGAATTCCTTCAACATATTTAATTAAATCTTCTTTGTTACCAAATTCAATATTTTGAACAATGTCTGCTCTAACTTCATTATATTTAGGACTTACTTTATAATTTAGTTTTTCTAATACATAAGCAGTTAGGATTGCAGTCTTTAGTGAAGAAGCAACTACTGATGGAGCAAAGTATAAGCCTTGATATAAACTCTTATTAATTCCAAGAGTTGGTCCTACTTCTCTACCTTCACCAGGTAATGATAATCTTTCTCCTACTAATTCAATTAGGTCATGTCTTCCTGCTACATAAGCACCATTAGGTGCAATTCCTCCACCTAAGTTCTTAATTAAAGAACCTACTATTACATCACACCCTACTTCGATTGGATTCTTAGTTTCTACAAATTCGCAATAACAGTTATCTACCATGATAATTGTTTCAGGTGATACTTCTTTAATCAACTTTGCAACTTTTTCAACTTTATCAATAGTAATAGATTTTCTAGTTGAATATCCTTTTGATCTTTGGATTTCAATTACTTTAATTTTATTATTAGTTAAATAATTTCTTATTTCATCATAATTAAAATCATCATTTACTAAATCAATTTGTGAGTATTTAATACCAAATGATTTTAAGCTTGATGGGTTTTCTTTGATACCTATTACTTCATGTAATGTATCATATGGTAAACCTGAAACTGATAAAAGTTCATCACCAGGTCTTAATAATGCAAAAAATGTTACATTTAATGCATGTGAACCAGATATAAATTGACTTCTTACGATTGCATCTTCAGCACTAAAGATTTCAGCATAGATTTTCTCTAAAGTATCTCTACCTAAATCGCTATAACCATATCCAGTTGTAGAATTAAAACATGCTTCTTGAACATTATTGTTATAAAAGGCATTCATTACTTTTTCACTATAAAAGTTTTCAATTTTATCTATTTTTTTAAATTCTACTTGAAGGTTTTCTTCTGCTTCTAAAAATAAATTATTAATATCCATAATAATCCCTCTTTTCACGGGTATTATACAATAAAAAAACATCTTTGTCATAAAGATGCTCTTATTTTTTTATTGCTGCTTTAAAATAAGTTATATATGTACTTGAGATTAAAACTGAACCAATAATATCAGTAAACCAATGTACTCCAGAAATGTATCTAGTTGATACAATACTTATTCCTAAAATACATAGTAAAATATTAATTACTTTGAATTTATCTTTAAACATACTTTTATTAGCAATTATTGCACTTATTGAGAAACACAAACTCATTAATGTGTGAGATGATGGAAATGATGCTTCAAGTCCTTCATCTAAGATTACTGGTCTATAATTTAAAGTTAATTTTTCAAATAAAACATAAGTTAATAATATAACTGCATAGAATCCAGCAAGAATATATAATTCTCTATTAACTTTATTAAAGCTCTTATTTTTAATTAATTGAGTAAATCCGTATACTGCGTATACTACTGGAATAAGTAATGCAACATATCCTAAGTATTCACTTATTTTATAAACTGTTTCATTATAATTAAATGTTAATTTTGAATTAATAGTACTAAAGCCAACTGCACTATTTTCAGGTCCAATATTTGATACATCTACTTTAGTAATTAATACAGTAAATACAATACTCATTATTAATAATAAAGTACCTGTAATTATTAATTTCTTTTTCATGATTATCACCTGCATATATATTAACACTATTTATATTATTTTTAAATGAAAGAAGTAGATTATTCATCTACTTCGTCATTTTTTTCTTTCTTACTTGCTAAAAAGGATATTTTATCTACGATAACTTCAGTTATGTATTTCTTTTCTCCGGATTCATCTTCATAACTTCTATTTTGAAGTCTACCTTTGATTCCAACTAAGTCTCCTTTTTTGCAATATTCACATGTATTAGTTGCGATAGCATCCCATAAGACACATCTTAAGTAATCTGTTTCATAAACATTTTCTTCATTTTTAAATGATCTTTGGACTGCAAGATTGATAGATAAGTATGGAGATTCAGTGTCTTTTATTTTAGGATCTTCAGTTAGTCTACCAATTAAATAAACCATGTTATGCATGTGTGTTCCCCCTTTCTGATTACAAGTTAACAAATATGTTTTTTTAAATCAAAAAGCAGAAATTTTAAAATTAATAATTGGATTTAAAAATATGATTATTAAATTAAATTAATATTTAAAATT
>JAILLM010000175.1 GCA_024693165.1 Bacilli bacterium
TATTAAGGTAAAAGATAATAATTTAGAAAAAATTTATATAAGATTAAATGAAAACATTACTAAAGAAATTAATCTTAGTATTGAATATAGAGATTATAATAAGTTTGATTTTGATTTTTCTGGATTATTAAGTGATGAAGATATTAAGACTATTAAAGTTATAGATAAAGAAGCATTAAAGGAAGGAAGTATCTAATATGTTATTTGATGATGTTATCATAAAAAGATGCGCATGTAGAAAATTTAGCGACTATAAATTAAGTGATGAAGAATTTGATAAAATCTTAGAAGCGGGAAGGATTGCACCTTCTGCCAAGAATTTACAACCTATTAAAATAATTGTTTGTAGAAGTAGTGAATCTTTAGAAAAAATTGATAAAGTATCTCCTTGCAGATATAGAGCCCAACAAGTTTTAATTGTATGTGGTGATAAGAATGTTGCTTTTAGAGAAGGTGATTATTCTGGATATGAAGTAGATGCTTCGATTTGTGCTACACATATGATGCTTGAAGCTACAAATATTGGTATTGATAATATTTGGGTTAGAATGTTTGATTCTAAAGTATTAAAGGAATTATTTGATCTTAAAGATGGATTAGAACCCGTTTGTTTAATTCCTTTAGGTAAGAAATCTGATGATTGTCCTGATAGTCCAAATCATATTAAACGTAAAGAAAAAAGTGAAATAGTTGATTACATTTAGTAATCAACTTTTTATTTTTATAGTATAATAAATAGAGAGGTTTAGGTAAATATGAAGGAACAAGACTACACTATCAAAAAAATTGATTCTAATGAATATGGAGCTAATTATAAGATAGATATTAGGATACCTATGTCCGCGGGATGGATAGATGATGTTTATTTTTATACTGTAAAAGACGGAAAAGATATTGAACATAAATTAAAGCATATTAAAAATGAAGATGGTTATGTATATTTTTCGAGTGATATTTTTTTAGAAACTTGTGGAGTATATAGGTATTTCTTTAAGTTTAAAGCTAATGGCTATGATAGATATATAGATAGAGATTCTTATTGTTCTAATTATTTAAGTAATAATAAATTAGGAAAATTATCTGTAAATTTTGAAACTCCTGAATGGGCAAAGGGTGCTTTAATGTATCATATATTTGTTGATAGATTTAATAGAGGTTCAAATTTACCTCCTGAATATATGCCTAGAAGAAATTTATATAAATCTTTTGATAGTAAATTAAATCCTGGACCTGATGTTGATGGTATTTGGAATAATGATTTTTATGGTGGAGACTTAGAAGGTATTACTAAAAAACTTGATTATATTAAATCATTAGGTACAGATATTATTTATTTGAGTCCAATTGTTGAAAGTCAAAGTAATCATAGATATGATACTGGAGATTATGAAAATGTTGATCCTTATTGTGGTACTAATGATGATTTAAAACATTTATGTGATAAAGCGCATGAATTAGGAATGAAGATTGTATTAGATTCTGTATTTAATCATACTGGAAATGATTCTAAATATTATAATGAATTAGGAACATATAATAGCGAAGGTGTTTGTCAAAATATTGATTCTTATTATGGTTCTTTTTATAAAAAACATTATGGTAAAGATGGTAGAGTATACTTTGATCATTGGTGGGGTATGACTAATTTACCTGTTTGTGATGGTTCTTCATATAATTGGCAACAATATATATATGGAGAAGGTGGAGTAATTGATAAATGGTTTAAATTAGGAATTGATGGTTTAAGATTAGATGTTGCAGATGAACTTTCTGATACCTTTATTGAAGGTATTAGAAAAGCAGTACATAGAAATAAAAAAGATGGTTTAATTCTTGGAGAAGTATGGAAGAATCCGATGAGAATGGGTAGAGGATACATTCTTTCAGGTAAAGGAATGGATTCTGTTATGGATTATTCTTTAATTGATGCTTTAATTAGATATTATAAGTATGCTGATACTTATAAGTTAGGTTATATTATTCAAGATATTTTAAATGAATATCCTAAAGATACAATTGATACTTTAATGAATTTTACTTCTACTCATGATATTTCTAGAGCGCTTAATATATTTGCTAATTATGATTTCAATGAGTATGGCGAATGGGCATGGAAACCTTATAATGAATCACTTCAATATGCTAAAGATTATAGATTAAATGCTGTTGAGGTAGATCGTGCTAAAGAAATATATAAATCATATACTTTTGGATTAGATTTCTTGCCTGGAATATTCTCAATTTTCTATGGAGATGAAGCTGGAGTATTGGGTTATGGTAATTTAATGAATAGACAACCATTCCCTTGGGATAATATTGATACTGGTTTATTAAAACATTTTAGAACTCTTGGAAAATATAGAAAAGAAAATGAATTCCTTAAAGATGCAGATTTAAATGTTGTTGATATTACTAAAGATTATTTCATGTTTGAAAGAACTTCTAATAATGGAGAAGCTTTAGTGGCAGTTAATAGAACTCCAGATAATCAAAATATATTTATTCCTGGGAAATATGATTCTCCTGATAAAATTTATTCTTTAAATAATTCGAGAAAGACTAAACTAAATGGTTATGGAGCAGTTGCTTTAATAAGAAAATAAAAACGTTAGATAAATGAAGTGAACCCCAAATAGTTCACTTCAAAATTCTAACGTTTTTTTATAACCATTCTCCATATTTTTTAATATAGTGTTTTTTTACTAGAAGTACAATTGCTGAATATAATACAAGCAATAGTATTACATACAAGTAATAGTAATTAGGTAATACTATAAAATTAAATGTTTTAATATTATGTAGTAATATTGGTGTTAATATAGTTCCAATTATTGTAATTAATGTTCCTAATACTAATCTTATATCTGGTTGTGATTTTAATATTGATTTAGATGATCTTACGAAGTAAATAATCATTGTTTCGCTAATTAAACATTCTACAAACCATGCTGTTTGGAAACCAGCTGGATTAGATGCATTATATCCTAGGATAAACCAGAATATTACAAATGCACATATATCTATTACTGAACTTGCCATACCCATTATATTCATGAACCTAGACAAATCCTTTGTATTCCATTTTTTTGGTTTTACTAAGAATTCTTTATCTACATTATCATATGGGATTGCTATTTGGCTTATATCATAAAGGAAATCTTGTAATAACATTTGAATTGGTAATAAAGGTAAGAATGGTAAGAATAGTGATGCAATTACTATACTGAATACATCTCCGAAGTCTGAACTTAACGCCATCTTTAAGTATTTAGTTATATTACCATATACTTTTCTTCCTTCGATTACACCTTGATATACAACCCTTAGGTCTTTTTCTAATAGAATAATGTCACTTGATTCTTTTGCAACATCACTTGCAGTATCTACTGATATTCCAACATCAGCTACTTTTAATGAAGGAGAATCATTAACACCATCACCAAGATAAGCTACAGTGTGTCCGTTTTCTCTAAATGCTTTAACAACTCTTTCTTTTTGGAAAGGATTAAGTCTAGCAAATATTGTTATTTTTTCAATTTTTCTTTGAAGTTGTTTATCTGTTAATTTATCAACTTCATTACCAGTTAAAATTATTGAATTATCTAATCCAACTGTTTCACTTAATAGTTTAGTAGAAAAGGCATTATCACCGGTTAATACTTTAGTTTGAATTCCTATTTCTTTTAAACTATTTAATGTTTCTTTAACATCTTCTTTTGGTGGATCTAGGAATGCGATAATTCCAATGAATGTCATATTTCTTTCATCATCAACACCGTAAATTTTATCTCCAGATGTATGATTTTTTTCTGCGATTGAAATAACTTGCATTCCTTTTTTAGCATATTTTTCTTCGATACCTATTATTTTCTTTTTTATTTTAGAATCTAAATGTAATGTTTTGCCTTTTGATTTTACTTTAGTACATACTGTTAAGATTTGTTCAGTTGTACCTTTTGTAAGCATTTTGTATCTTTTTTCTTTATCTTCGATTACGACTGACATTAATTTTCTTTCGTAATCAAATGGTATTTCATCAATTTTCTTATATTGATCTTTAATACTATCAATATTATTCTTTTTTGCATAATCTACGATAGCTTTATCAACTAGATTTTTAATACCTGTACCAAAGTAACTATTTAAATATGCTGCATTTAGTACTTTTTCATCATCTCTGTCATTTATATTTATATATTTTTGAAGGACTATTCTATCTTCAGTTAATGTTCCTGTTTTATCTGTGCATAATATATCAATTGCTCCAAGATTTTGAATTGAATCTATATTTTTAACTAAAGTTTTCTTTTGTGATAATACTTTAGTACCTCTAGTTAAGTTAACATTTATTATCATCGGTAACATACTTGGTGTGATACCTACTGCAACTGATAAAGCAAATAGTGTTGCTTCTAAAAAGTCATGTCTTATTATTCCGTACACTAAGAATACTAATAAGCAAACAATAACCATGTAATTAATTAATAATGTTGTTATTTTATCAATACCTTCATCAAATGAAGTTTTTGTTTTTTGAACATTAGTCTTTTTATTCATCTTACCTAGGTAAGTATTTTCTCCGGCTTTAATTATTATACCTGTACCTGATCCTGAGATTACATTTGAACCCATGTAACAAATATTTTTTATTTCAAATATATCATCAGTTTCGTTGTATTCAATTGTTTTTTCGATAGGTAAAGATTCACCTGAGAATGACGATTGATTAATAAATAAGTCTTTTGTTTCAATAAGTCTTAAATCTGCAGGAATTAGTGTTCCGGCATTAAGTTTAACTATATCGCCAATAACTAAGTTTTCTGCTTTTATAACTTGCTCTTTACCATCTCTAATTACAATTGCTTTTGAATATATTCTTGTTTCTAGTGTTTTATTAAATTTATAAACTGAATAATTTTGTATGTATTTAATTAGAGAACTTATAATAGCAATTGCAACTATAATAACTGTTCCTAATTTATCGGATAATAGAAAATTAATAACTGCTAATAAAATAAGAATAAAAATAAATTTATCGTTAAAACTTTCAATTAGGAATTGATACCACTTTTTGTTTATTCTTTTTTTAGCTAGGTTCTTACCATTTTCTTTTAAGAGTCTTTTGGCTCTATCAGGCGAGATACCTTCGCTTTTAGATTTAAAAGTTTCAAATAATTTTTCATTTGTAAGTTTAGATAAATCCTTATACTCTAAATCCATATTTATTACGTCCTATTCTAAAAATATTATATATAAAAAATAATAAAAAGAGTAGTTAGTTGTATTGATTTTTTATATTCTATCTTTTAAAATTTAATTAGAATAGAGGTTGTTGTATGAACGAAGAAAATAAAAATATTATAAATAATGAAAACAACGTTGAAATGCCTGTGGCTAATGATACACCACAAGCTCCTACTAATCCATTAGATCAAACTATTACACCTAAAATAGTTACTCCAACTCCAGTTGAAGCTGTATCTACACCTGCTCCTGTAGAAAGCCCTGCACCTGCACCTGCTCCTGTAATTGAAGGACCTGCACCTGCTCCTGCAGAAAGTCCTACATCTGCTGTAACTCCAGCTCCTGCTGTAACTCCAGCTCCTGCTTCTCCTGTTACACAAGCTGCTGAACCTCAAAAAGAAGTTGGTAGTGTTGTTGTTGGGAAACCAATGAGCAATATTATTAAACCAATTCCTGTTGGTGATATTCAAGGAAGTGGACCTGTTGCATCTGTTGGTGGAGGTAATGGTATTATTGAACCTAAAAAGAAAAGCAATATAGTTTCAGTAATTGTACTAATTGTTGCTGTTTTGGTTTTAATTGGAATTATTTTATTCAAATATGTATTTAATGGAAAAATAAATTTAAGTGGAACATTAACTGGTACAGTTCAAACTGATTCTTTAGTTTATAAAGGTGCTAAAAAAGGTGATAAAATAAGTTTTAGTGTAACTGATACATTAAAACTTATCTTAACTATTGATGAATATGAAGTTCAAGAAGGTGTCGGAACTAAAGTTACTTGTTCTTTAAAAGAAGCTGATGGTTCTGAATCAGTTAGTTTATCTAATATTTGGTTAGAAAATGATAATGTTACTTTAAAAGTTCCATTTAATAAAGTTGGTAATTATGCAGTTCTAACTAATAGTATTACTAGTTCTGAATTATCTGTTATTTCTCCTGAAGGAAAAGTAACTAAATATAATGATATGGCTTCATATGTAAATGAAGAAAGTGGATTAATTGTTAACTATATTAATGCTACTAGTGATGAAATTCAAATTGAAGCTTCTCGTGAAACTGGTATAGGTGCTTTAAAATATGGTACTTTAAAAACTGAAATTGATTATTCAACTGAAAATGAAGACGAATTTTCTAAATTCAGTAGATATAGTGTTGGTGATGGATTTATTTATTGTTTAGATGATACATCAAAGATTCCTGAAGGAACTACTGTAAATGCTTCATTTACTATTAAATTAACTGATGGAAAATTAAATCTTGATAATCCTACAGTTAGTGATAAAACTGATTTCAAAACATTCTTAGAACAATCTATAGATACAGATTGCGCTGAATAGTGTACATACTCCTGATGAAAATCAGGAGTTTTTTTTATTTTATGGTATAATTATAATCAGGAGTGGATCGTATGAAGGAATTAAGCGACGAATATTCTTATATTAAAGATATAGATGAAAGGTATCGCTTCAGTGAAACTGAAGAAGGTTTGATTATTAAAAGACTTTTATCTATGTATTTAAAAGAGAAACAAAAAAATCTTGAATACAAAGAAAAGATTATTGAAAAAGATAAAGAAATCAATAAAGTTAAAAAAGATTCATTAAGAGATAAACTTACAGGTTTATACAATAGAAAAGGAATATTTGAATACTTTAAAGATACTTTTGCTAATGATACTGCAATAAATCATATTAATGATTTTTCTTTAGTAGCAATTGATTTAGATCATTTTAAATCTATTAATGATACATATGGTCACAATGTTGGTGATGATGCATTAAAGATTGTTTCTGAAGGTATGATTAGACACTTTAAGAAAAGTGATTTATTAGATCGAGATGGTGGAGATGAATTCATTGTTGTAGTTAAAGACTGTGATTTACCTGTTCTTATGTATAAAGCAAATTTAATGAGCAAATATATTACTGAAAGTATTCATAAAGATTTGCATTATAAATATGATGAATTTGGTAATCGTATTGAAAGACCACACGATTATACAATCTCTTTTGGAGTGAGGGAGATGGATTTATCAAAACTGATAGGTAATAAAACTATTGAGGAGTTTAAGCAATGGTTTAGAGATGCTGATAAAGATGAATTAATTAAAAATGAGTGTATTCAACAATTTGAAGAATGGTTTAAGGGTGAAAAAGAATATGCTGATGTTGAATTATATAATCAAAAGGAAGAACATCATTCAGTAAGAAGATAATAATTTTAAGGAGACTTCAATGAAATATAGAATTTATGAAATTGAAGGATCGTTTTATAATAGCGTGAGTGATAAATTATTTGAATGTGTAGTTAACAAAGAAATAATTTATGAACCTTCTTTATTTGTTAAGAAGGGTGTAATAAAAAAAGCAGTACTTGATGGTACTAAATTAAAAGTATATGTAAGTGAGGGGTTATTTTATCCTTGCTTAATAATAATATTTTTTGTATTCTTAATACTATGTACTATTATTACGTTTACATAGGAGGTATTTATGGAAAATATTAATTTTGATGATTATAAAGGCGTTTTCTTTGAAAACGGTGAAGTAGTATTTAAAGGTGAAAAAGATGATGAATCAGTGCCTGAAGAAAAACGAAAAACACATGGTGATATTATTGAACAATATATCGATATGAAAATGGAAAGTGATGAATTTAAAGATAATCCTTATTTAATTAGATTAAAGAATTGTAATGCAAATATTGCTATGGCAGCTCAAGTATTATTTTTTACTAATGCTGTTGTTGTATTAAATACCGGAGCTGGTTCATATTTATTATTTAGAGAAGATATTGATCCAAAAGATTTAGATATAATTAAATATTACAAGGATGATATTGAATCATTAGGTATATGTCAAATATCTAAGATTGCCTTATTTGATGATCCGGCTGGTTCTCTTATTTTTGATGTACCTATCGAAAATGATGATGATACATTGCCTTTAGATATTAGATTAGATAATTATTTTGCACAAAGAAAAGGTAAAGGAAGAAAATAGATGGCTAATAAATTAACTGAAGAGGAAAGGTTAGAAAGAATTAAATTAGTTGGTGAATATTATACTAATACTGAAAATGCATCTGTAAGATCCACAGTTGAATATTTTAAAAAGAATAATATGGATATTTCAGTAGCTACTGTTTCTAAGTACATTGAGTTATATAAAAAGTTATATCCTCAATATGCTAAGAAAGTAGATGAAGTTATTGAATCTAGAACACCTAAAACAGTAGAGGATAATGAAATAAGAGAAAGAGTATTAATGGAAGCTAAGATGATTCTTGAAGGATATACTATTGAACAAATTTCTGAATTAACTGATACTGAATATTGGGTAGTTTATAGAGATTTAGGACAAAGACTTCAAAAAGTTGATATAGAGTTATTTGCTGCTGTATGTACTATTATGAATCAAAACTCTTTAGAAAATTTAATTCCTAAGAAAAATAATTAGTAAAATAGATAAAGTTATCATGTAGATAACTTTTTTTATTGGTATTATATGATATCATATAATTGGGTGATAATATGAAAGATAATTATTTTAAGTATATCGAATATTATGGTAATTATTCTTTTAGTCAAATTAAGATAAATGAAATAGATTATCTTCTTTTTGCTACACTTTCATATTTACCAAATGTTACCATCAAAGATGGTATTAGTTTAAAAGCTCTAGGTGATAAAGTATTATCACTTGATGAATCTAAAATATTTGGGACAATGAGTCCTAAGGCGATAGATTTATTAAAAGTTATGTATAATAAAAAGAGATATAAAAATATTAGAGTATATAAAATAGTTAAAGAGTGTACTAGTACTATTCAATTTGGTGCTATTAGTTTTAGATATAAGAATAATTTAATTGTTTCTTATGAAGGTACTAATAATGCTATGTCTGGTTGGATTGAGAATTTTAAACTAGTAAGTACTTTTCCAACTATCACTCAAGAAAAAGGATTGGATTATTTATATAAAGTAGTTAAACCTATCGATAAAAATATTTATTTGATTGGACATTCTAAGGGTGGTAATACTGCACTTATAAGTGCATATTTAGCCAAGTCTAGTGTATTTAATAGGATAAAGAGAGTTTATAATTTTGATGGACCTGGATTTAGAAGAGAAGAGTTTAATACTCCTAGATTTAAAGAAGTTAATATGAAGACTACTAACTATTTACCAGATGGTTCTTTAGTTGGAATTCTTCTATTTAATAAAAAGTATAATTATTTTAAAACTAACGGAATTATATATCAAAAACATTATCCATTTAATTGGGTTATGTATGGTGGATTCTTTGAAAAAGCAGAACTTATAAACAGTTCTAAATCATTTAAAGAAAGATTAGATAATGCAATTAATAAAGTTAATTA
>JAILLM010000055.1 GCA_024693165.1 Bacilli bacterium
AGATAAATACTCTTTTAATATATTATTTTTAAAATCCATATCATAATGTTTTCCCATAAAAATAACACCTCACTTTCTTGAGGTGTTATTCTATATTATTTTGGTCTTTTTTTAAAGTGTCAAAAATGGGGTTCACTCCATAATTATAGTCTTTTTTCTTTTTTATTTGATTATTTATTGATATAATTTTCATAGTAGCAAGATGGGTGATATTCACAATGAAAAAAATATTAATTCTATTAGTTCTTTTTATAAGTTTTAATTCAGTAAATGTACATGCTGAAGAATTCGCTAATAAATATATAGATATTGAAGAACCTCAAATTCTTATTGATCAATATGAAGATATTTCTAAAAACAAAAAAACTAATGATATATATTTCAATACTGATGAAGTTGGAAATGTAACAACTATATCTATAAATGATACTAGTTATTCATCTACAGATGCAGGATTAGTAACACCAGTTAAAAATCAAAGAAATACTGGTTCTTGCTGGGCGCATGCTGGTATGTCTATTCTTGAAACTGCAGCCATTAAAGAAGGAAAAGCAACTACTGATATTAATCTATCAGAAATGCATCTAGTATATGGTACACATGCAAATGCTTTTAGTGATAAAGAAATGAAAAATAGATTCTATATAGGTGGTGCTTTAAATAGTTCTCACAACGGTGGAAATATTATTATGACTGCATCTTATTTATTTTCAGGACTTGGAGCAGTTAATGATAATTTATTTCCATTAAAAACTTATAGTTCTTATGGTTCAGGTGAGATTAAACCAGTTAATTCTAGTGGTAATGAAGTTCAAATAACAAGTGCTGAATATGCATCTATTGATGCAACTCCAGAATTCTACGTTAATAATTTTAATAGTTTATATGGTACATATGGATCTTGTAAAGATTCAGTTGATGATATTAAACAAATGATTCTTGAATATGGTTCTGTTCAAGTAAGTATTAATTGGAATAATTCTTATGTTCATAATTCTTATTACTTTGTTAATACTAGTAAAAACACAACAAATCATGCGGTTACTTTGGTAGGCTGGGATGATTCAATCGAAGCATCAATGTTTGGTTTTAGTGATTCATCTAAAACTGGTGGTTGGATAATGAAAAACTCATGGGGAACTGAAAAAGGTAATAATGGATATTATTATGTTTCTTATTATGATAGAACCATCTGTGGTACTGTTTCTACTTTTAGTGGTATAGATACAAATAAATATGATCATACTTATGATTCATCAGGGATGTATTATTCATCAATTATATATATGTTAGAAGATAAAGATGTTTTCCAAGCAAGTATATTTGAAAATGAAGGAACAAATGAAGAATTAAAGAAAGTATCCTTTGCTGTTAACCCTGGTTATGATTATGTAGTATATTATGCATTATATGATGATGGTAATTGGAAAAATAATAACGATTCATGGATAGAGATTGGTACAATGGATGGAAGTGATATCTCTTATTATGGAATTAAATCATTAAATATAAATTCTAAAATTAATATTACAGATAAATATGTAATTATAATTAAAGGTAGTAAACCAGATGATACACCTTATAATACTGCAGTAATTACATACAAGGATAAAGAATATAAAGATAATACTATTTCAACATATAAAATGGAAGTTGTTGATGATACAAATTATTATTCAGTTAATGGAAGTGATTGGGTAGATTTAGCCACTTATCAATTTCAAACTGAAATACCTTGTGAGAATAATAATTCAGAAATGTGTACTTATGATTCAGCTGATTATTACGATGGTGCACAAAATACAATTTATGCTTATACTAAAGAAATTAGCAATAAAGAAAATGCAATTGAATCTACAATTGTTGATGAAAATGGTACAAGTGTTGAAAATTTCTATTCATTTGATTTATCTAAATTTAAAATAGATTATTCAAGTATAAATATGAATATTGAAAATTATTATCCGGTAATTATAAATTCAAATAGTGAAGATTATACAAGCAAATTTAACGTTCAACTAGATGATATCAATAGTGAAATTATTATAACTAATATGTTAGATGAATATATTCCATTTGGTGAATATTCATTTACATTAAATTATGATTTAGATAATGAAGGATTATTTGATTATAAAATAACAAGTACATTAATTGTTTCAAAACCATTTGAAATTGATTCTTTGAATATTTCAAATGAAGATGGAAAAATATATGGAGATACAACATTTGATGTTTTATTAAAAAATTATGCAAGTACATTAAATGATACATATTTAACATATGTAGTAATGAGTGGAGAAAATAATGTTACTAATCAATTTAATATAAGCTACTCAAATGGAAAAACAACTGTTAGTCCAATTAAAAAAGTAAATGATGGTAATTATACTTTAACGATTTCTATAAGTAGTAACGATTCTGAAAACATTAGTTTTTCAGTTAATAAAAGTTATGCTTTGAATTTTACAACTGAAAATGAAGAGTTAATATTAACACCAGATACAAACACTCACACAGTAACAATCGAAGAAATTAATAATAATGTATCTAGTGTATATGGTTATAGTATTCTTGATTCAAATGATGAAGTAATTACACCAAGTATAATTGGTACTGGATTTAAATTAAAAATTAATACGTCAACTACGGAATCAATAACTTATACTTTTATAGTAATAGGTGATTTAAGTGGCGATGGAAAAATATCAACTGCGGATTATGTAAGATTATGGAATCATTTAGACAGATCAAATTCTTATACAATTACTGATCCAATTGTATTAAAAGCTGCTGATGTATCTTTAGATAATAAGTTATCTACTAGCGATTACGTAAAATTATGGAATCAACTTAAGAGAGGTTAATATGAAGAAGAAAATAATATTATGTTTATGTCTATTATTTATACCATTTGTTAGTGTATCTGCAACTGGAATTAGTGTTAATTCAAGTAATATAACTATTACAAAAGGAGATACTAGAAATATCACAGTTACAGTAACTAATTTAGCTGCACTTTTAGATGTAACATCTTCAAATACAGGTGTTGTTACAGTTAAACCTGAACATTTAGACTTAACATCTAATGGATCTGGAAGTGTATCCGGAACAATTACCATAACTGGAGTAACAGCCGGAAATGCTAATGTTACAATTAAAACATATGATGCGACTGATTTTACTGAAGGAGAACCTTATAATCAAACTGTTACTATTAAAGTAACTGTTAATAATCCTACAAGTTCTACAACTACAACAACGACTACAACTAAAAAACAAGAAGTTGCTCATCCAAACAATCAACAAAAACAAGAACAAACTACAAGAAGTGTAGAAACATCTCAAGAATCTATTCCTGAGATACCTCAAGAACAAGTAGTAGAAGAAACAACTGAAATAGTTACTACATCAATTAAAGATGAAAATTCAAATGGAGTAGATGATGAAATTGAATTTGCATCTCTTAAGATAGTTGGCTATCCAATTGAATTTGATTCTAAAGTTAATAATTACACTATTAATATTGGTGAAGCAAAAGCAATTTATTTAAGTGCTACACCATTAACTGAAGGTGCAATAGTTGATAAGAATGGTGAAGTAAATGTTGAAGGTTTAAATAGTATAGATTTAACTTTAACTTATAATGAAAAGACATCTAAGATAACTATTAATTTAAATAGATCTTCTATTCCTGGTCCTTCACCAAAGATTGAAAAAACAAGTTCTAGTAAATTTAGTTTAGTTGTTGCCTCAATCGAAGGAGTAATAATATTACTTTTAGTTGCAGCATTTATTTATAAAGATCAAATATTAAGTAAATTTAGTAAGAAAGAAGTAGTTACAACTAGTAAAAGTAAATTAAATATATATGACGAAAAAAATATAAAAGACCCAATTAAATTTGATAAATACAAATAAGATTAGAGAAATCTAATCTTTTTTGTATTATTATATTTATAGTAAGGTGAGTAAGTATGGCGTATATAGAGTTTAATGATGTTTCAAAAGAAAATGAAATAATGACTTCAATTAAGAATAAGAACACTCATATTTTAAGCACAGTTTCAGTAGCTGCTGTTAAAGAACAATGTGTTCAATTATTTAAGTCATTAAATATAATCGTATACGTATTAGTAATATTTACTGCAGTACTTTCATTT
>JAILLM010000126.1 GCA_024693165.1 Bacilli bacterium
AATAAGATTACTGATACTGGTGTAAGGGTAGAAACTTATGGAGTATATGTTAATGTAAATTCTCAATTTAACGATATAAAAGATTTAAGTGGTAAGACAATTACATATCTTCATATGGAAAATGAAAAAGATATTCAAACAGCTTTAGATAAATTTGATAAAGATGTTAATCTAGAATATACATTAGATTCAAAAGATAATTTAGAAGACTTAATTAAATTTATTGGTGATTCTAAGACTGATGCGATATTTATGAGTAGATCATATGAAGATATTGCTAAGGAAGAATATGAAGATGATTATTCTAAATTAAAACTTATTTATTCGTTTGATATTATTAATTATGTTAAGACACAAACTAGTGGTAAAGATGTTACTAAAGATACATTTACTATTTATATAAGTGGTATTGATACATCTGGTAAAGTAGGTACAAAAGCAAGAACAGATGTTAATATTTTGCTTACTGTTAATCCTAAGACAAATCAAATTTTAATGATTAACACACCAAGGGATTATTATGTACCTTTAAAGACTTCTCTTAAGAATGATAAGTTTACTCATTCAGGTATTTATGGACTTGAAGAAAGTATTGGAACAATTGGAAATCTTTATGGAGTAGATATAGATTATTATGTAAGAATTAACTTTACTTCATTTATGAAGATTATTGATGCTTTAGGTGGTATTGAAGTTGAAGTTTCAAAAGCTTTCTGTGAACAAGATAGTAAGAGAGATTTTGATAATCAAATATGCTTAAAGAAGGGTAAACAAAAGTTAAATGGAGAACAAGCTTTAGCTTATGCACGACATAGAAAGACTTTACCAAAAGGAGATATGTCTCGTGGTGAAAACCAAATGGTAATCTTAGAAGCTATGATGAAGAAAGCTATGAGTCCAGCAATTTTAAAAGGATATAATAATATTATTAATTCATTAATTGGTAATGTTATTACTAATATGCCTAGTGATTCAATGATTAGTTTTGCTAAGAAACAATTAAGTAAGAATACTGAATGGAATTTTACTAGTGTTTCTGCGGATGGAGTAGCACAAACAAAACCTTGCTATTCACTTGGAAATGCTAAAGCATCAGTAGTGGTTCCTAATGAAGATTCAATTAATGCTATTAAACATGCATTAGATAATATTTATAATGATAAATCTGAACTTTTAGATTATGAAACAACAACTACTAGTTCAAGTACAACAAGTAAAAGGTAAGTCAACCAAAAATAGTTGACTTGCTTTTTTTATTGTGTTATTATTAGTTCATAAAGAAAAAGGAGGCACATTAGAATGGCTGTTAAATTAAGATTAAAAAGAATGGGTTCTAAACAAAAACCATTTTATAGAATTATAGTTGCTGATTCAAGAAGTCCAAGAGACGGAAGATTCATCGCTACAGTTGGTACTTACAATCCATTACTTGCTGATAACAAATATTCTGTTAAAGAAGAAGAAATTATCACTTGGTTAAAAAATGGAGCTCAACCTACTGATACAGTTAAGAGCATTTTAACTCAAACTGGTGTTTGGGCTAAGTATAAATCAACTAAAACTGTTAAAGTTGAAAAAACAACTAAGAAAGCTGCAACTAAGGAAACTACTGCTAAAAAAACTACTAAGAAAGAGGCTTAGTTTATGCATGAACAATTAGTAACTTTTACTGAAAACTTAGTTAAATCTTTAGTTAGTGATCCAGAATTAGTTAAAGTTCAAGAATTCTTAGGAGACGAAGGAATTATTCAACTTGAAATTATGGTTCCGGATACTGAAATGGGTTCAGTAATTGGTAAGGGTGGAAAGATGGCTAAAGCAATTCGTGTTTTAGTACAAGCTGCTGCTTACAATATGGGTATTAAGAGAGTAACTGTTAATATCGATTCATTCTAAGATGAGTATTTACTCATCTTTTTTTGATTGTATCAATTAGCACTTAACTATTGACAGTGCTAATACAAGTGCTATAATTGGAAATGTAGACATAAGGAGGATACAAAATGAAAAAACAATTCAAAGCGGAATCCAAAAAGTTAATGGATTTAATGATTAACTCAATTTATACAAACAAAGATATTTTCTTAAGAGAAATAATTTCTAATGCAAGTGATGCGATTGATAAATTATATTACAATTCACTTACTGATGAATCTATTCTTTTAAAGAAAAAAGATTATTGTATTAATATTAAAACTGATGTTAATGAAAGAACTATTACTATTAGTGATAATGGTATTGGTATGTCTAAAGAAGAGCTAGAAACTAATTTAGGTACAATTGCTAAGTCAGGTTCTTTAGACTTTAAAGAAAATAATGAACATAAAAAGAATATTGATATTATTGGTCAATTTGGTGTAGGTTTCTATTCTGCATTTATGGTAGCTTCTAAAGTTGAAGTTATTTCTAAAAAGTACGGAAGTGAAGAAGCTAATAAATGGGTATCTGAAGGTATTGATGGATATTCAATTGAAGCATCAGAAAAGGCTACTAATGGTACTGATATTATCATTACATTAAAAGAAGATACTGAAGATGAAAAATATAGTGATTTCTTAAATCAAGCTACAATTAATAGACTAGTTAAGATGTATTCAAATTATATTACTTATCCAATTAAGATGAGTATGGTTAAAAGAGATTGGAACGAGACTAAAAAAGAGTATGATGAACATACTGAAATAGAAACATTAAATGATATGATTCCATTATGGAAAAAGAGTAAATCTTCAATTAAAGAAGAAGATTATAATAATTTCTATAAAGATAAATTTAATGATTATGAAGACCCTCAAAGAGTAATTCATACATCTGCTGAAGGATTAGTATCATTTAATTCACTATTATTTATTCCTGCAAATACACCATATGATTTTTATACTAAAGATTA
>JAILLM010000127.1 GCA_024693165.1 Bacilli bacterium
ATGGTTTTATCTATTTATTAAATAATTTTAATAATGCTGAAGTAATCATAGCAAATACACTTTT
The DNA here is from genome assembly GCA_024693165.1 of Bacilli bacterium. Lineage (GTDB taxonomy): Bacteria > Bacillota_I > Bacilli_A > RF39 > UBA660 > UBA6985. The sequence goes on from JAILLM010000127.1 coordinate 65, forward strand.
ACATATACTTTTATTTATTGGATGTTTATTTGTATGTGTATCAACATTATTACTTAATGAAAAGAAAATAAGAAAGCTATTTAATTGTAAATAGTACTTCTATTTTTCTTGCTTAAAAGTAATATAAAATTTATAATTTAATTAGGTGATAACATGAAAAAAAGAAAAGCTTTAAATTTATGTTTATTTACGTTTGCATTATTATTTGTATTTGTAATGGTTACAAATGCCGATGGATGTGTTTTAGGTGAACAAACAACTAAGGATGTAAAAGGTGCTTTAAAAATATTTAGAATTGTAGCTCCACTTGCATTACTTGCTTTTACAATCTTAGATGCAATCAAAGCAGTTAACTCAGGTGGTACTTTCCACTTTGGTGATGGTGGAGATATGCCAACACAAAAGTTAACTTCAAGATTTGTAAAAAGATTAATCGGAGTATTTTTACTATTTATTCTTCCAACATTAGTTAACTGGACATTCTACTTTATCGGAGTATGGGGTAAAGGTGATGGCTGTGATCTTGGTACAGGTGGCAGCGGAACACAAGTTACTAGTGATCCTGAAGGATGCTATAGTGTTGGTGGAGCTTATGTTTGGGGTAAACAAAGTACATATGGAAGCGCTGGTATGAAAGTTAATAACTCAAACTGTGGTAGAAATGAATATGGTAGTCTATATCAATGTTATCAATGTAATAGCAATGGTTCTTTAAAGAAATGGAAAGCTACAGCTGATACTGATTCTGATTGTCCAAGCGGATACCATGTATTAAGCTCATCACAAGCAGATTGTAAGTAATTAAAAAATAGGTTATTCCTATTTTTTTTTACGTTATCATGTTAAAATAAAAGAGGAAGTGATGGTATGAAAGACAAAATAGAAAGCTTTCAAAATGGCTATAAATATAAAGTAGATAGAATCTCAGCTTATTTAATAGATTTACTAATTATTTCGTTTCTAATTACTTTCTTAGTAAGCAATACAATTACTAATCCTTTTTATAATAATACTAATTCAGTATGTAGTGCTTATTCAGAAGTGGAAAAAGAAGCAAAAAAAGATTTAGATTATGCTAGTCCTGAATCAATAACTGCTTATATAAAGAAAATAAGTCCAACTTATAGAACATGTTACATAAGAAAAAGTTATGCAGGATATGTATGGTATGTTATTTTAACATTATTCTACTTTGGATTATTTGCTTATCTGAATGATGGTCAAACTCTCGGTAAGAAAATGTTTGGATTGAAAGTTGTTAATAATAAAGATGGAAAGAGTGCTAAATTCTATCAATTAATAATTAGAAATATATTTGGTGGAAATAGATTACTTGCAGGTAACAACTTAGTAATTCTTATTTCACTATTCTTACCATTAATAAAAAATGGATATCATTTTAGTATAGGAATTAGTATACTTGCTATTCTTACATATGTAATTGATATAGTATTTATCTTATTATTTATATTCAAAAAGAATGGAAGAACTCTTGATGATTTACTAGGATTCACTAAAGTTATTCGTGTAGATAAAAAAAGAGTTTCAAAAGAAAATTAATTGTGTTATAATCTAACACGTGAAACGAAAGGACGTATTTATATGGCTACAAGAAGTGAACTTAGAGAAAAAGTTATGACAATTCTTTATCAAATCGAGTTATATAAGAAAAACAAAATTGAATATAACGTTGATGATGTTATACGTGAGAATGTAGAAATAGAAAATGAATTCGTAAAAGACATGGTATATGGTGTTGTATCTCATGTTGATGAAATCGATGAAATTGCTAATAATAATTTAAAAGATTGGAAAATCGATAGAATTGATTCTATGGGTAGAGCAATCCTAAGAATGGGTATATTTGAACTTAAATATATGGATACTCCAGATTTAGTTGTTATCAATGAAGCAATTGAACTTGCTAAAAAATATTCAATTGATGATGTAAGAAAAATGATTAACGCAGTTTTAGATAAACTTGTTAATGAACAATAAAACAGAGATTACTTATCTCTGTTTTTTTTTGGTTTAAATTCTAATATTTTTGCTTTTTCAGGTTTTTCTTTTTTATTTAAGAATTCATTAAAAGCAACAAGTGCTTTAGTATATAAAAGAATATCTGGATTCTTTACTTTATCAAATGAATAAATATATTTAACATTTGGTTGTATTTTAGTATTAATTGTATATAGTTGATATTCTTCAAGAGTCTCAATATCAATTATGTAATTATAATCCATAACAACGATTCTAGAGTTATTTAATTTATTTTTCTTTTCAACTATATTATCATTTTCATCAAATCCAAATTCGATTAAAGTAGCTTTAAGTATAGATTCATTTGTTATCATTTTCATCACCTTTTCAATATTATAATATAAATTACTTAAAAGTATATATTTTATTTGAGAGTAGTTAAAAATTTTTATATAATATTAGAGTATCTATAAGGAGAGTACAAGATGAATGATAAAATATTAAATGAAAATGTTCTTCAAGAATTAGTTGAAGAATTGAATATTGAAAAGAAACGTATTGAAGTAGTACTTAATATGTTAAGTGAAGGTGCTACGATTCCATTTATTGCTCGTTACAGAAAAGAAATGACTGGAGCAATGGATGAAAATACAATCAAAGCTATTTCTGATAAATATAATTACTATTTAAATCTATTTAATAGAAAAGAAGATGTAATTAGACTTATTGATGAAAAAGGTTTACTTACTGATGAATTAAAGGGTCAAATCCTTGATTGTAAAAAACTAACTGAAGTAGAGGACCTTTATAGACCATTTAAGGAAAAGAAAAAGACTAAAGCTACTGATGCAATTAACGCTGGTCTTGAACCACTAGCTAAAATGATTATGGCTTTTCCTACAACTGGATCACTAGAAGATATGGCTTCTAAGTTTGTTAATGATAAGGTAAAAGATACAGCTTCTGCACTTGAAGGTGCAGGATATATTATTGCTGAATGGATTAGTGATAATGCTTATTATAGAAAATGGATTAGAAATAATGTTTTTCATACAGGCACAATAAGTTCAAAAGTAAAAAAGAATGCTGAAGATGAAAAGAAATTATTTGAAATGTATTATGATTATTCTGAACCTATTAAGTTTGCAAAACACTATAGAGTATTAGCAATGAATAGAGGAGAAGATCAAAAAGTATTAACTGTATCTATTGATATGAATGTTGATGTTATTCAAGAGTATTTAGAATCTAAGTTAATTAGAAACAAAGAATCTTTTGTTTGTGATTTAGTTAAAGCATCTATTAAAGATTCACTAAAGAGACTTATTTTACCTTCAATTGAAAGAGAAATAAGAAGTGAATTAACTGAAGATGCAGAAACTAAAGCAATTGATACATTCCAAGTAAATCTAGAACATTTACTATTAACTAGACCAATCAAAGGAATGACAGTTTTAGGCTTTGACCCAGGTTATGTTAATGGTTGTAAACTTGCAGTTGTAGATAAGAACGGAACTTATTTAGATTCAACTGTTATTAAACCTTTCTTAAATGGTAATAGTGAAGAAAGAATTAAAAAAGATAAAGAAACAGTTAAAGAGTTAATTAATAAATATAAAGTTGATATTATTTCAATTGGTAATGGAACTGCTTCAAGAGAATCAGAAAAATTCTGTGCAGAAATGATTAAAGAATATAACTTAAATTGTAAGTATGTTATTACAAGTGAAGCTGGTGCATCTATTTATTCTGCTAGTAAACTTGCAATTGAAGAATTCCCTGATTTAGCTGTTGAAAAAAGATCAGCTGTCTCAATCGGAAGAAGATTACAAGACCCACTTTCAGAACTTGTTAAGATTGATCCTAAATCAATTGGAGTTGGTGAATATCAATATGATGTTAATCAAAAGAATTTAGGTGAAGCTCTAGACTTTACTACTTCTAAAGTAGTTAATGAAGTAGGTGTTAATGTTAATACTGCATCTAAATCAATATTAAAGTATGTATCTGGTTTAACTAAGACTACTATTGATAAAATTTATAATTATAAAGAATCAAAAAGAATTGAATCACGTGATGAAATTAAATCAATCAAAGGTATTAGTGATAAAGTATATGAACAATGTATTGGTTTCTTAAGAATCTTAGATGGAAAGAATCCACTTGATAAAACTGGAATCCATCCAGAAAGTTATAAGATTACTGAAGAACTTTTAAAGAAATTAAATTTAGATATTAATAATATTAATACAAATGAATTTAAGGAAACATTAAAATCATGTGATAAAAAAACTTTAGTTAAAGAACTTAATACTGATGAATATACTTTAGAAGATATTATTAAAGAACTTCTTAACCCTGGACTAGATCCAAGAAGTGAAGTAGAAGGACCAATTCTAAGAAGTGATGTATTAAAGTTTGAAGACTTAAAACTAGGAATGAAACTAAAAGGAACAGTTAGAAATGTAGCATCCTTTGGTGCATTTGTTGACATTGGTCTTCATGATGATGGTTTATTACACATTTCTAAAATGAGCAAAAGTTTTGTTAAAAATCCAACTGATGTAGTTAATGTTGGTGATATCATTGATGTTTATGTATGTGATATAAACAAAGAAAAAGAAAAAGTAAATTTATCACTTTTTGAATAGTATTTAAATACTATTCTTTTTTCTTGTATAAAAAAATATTGATTACTATATTTTTTGGTATTATGATAATTATACACGGAGGATTTATGAAAAGTATCGATGCAAAAGATATCAGAGTAGAAGATGCAATCAATGCACATGCACTAACTTTAACTTTAAGACACTTTAACATTCCTGATGGAATGTTTAGTGTTAGTTGCCAAGATGATTTGTATTATGTATTCATGGGAGAGGATGTATATGATTTTCCAACATTTGATTCAATCCCATTACTAATTTTTTGTACATTAGCAAAAACACCAGAAGAGTTAGAAGCGTTTAAAGATTTTTATTCTAAAGTACTAAGAGTTGGTTTTAGTAATAATGATGCATTAGATTATTTAAAATTCTATTCTGAATCCGAAAAAAAACTAGCAAGAGTTAAGTAAAAGAGTATAAGAGAAATTATACTCTTTTTGTTTGATAAGTTTTTCTTAATTCATATATGCATATTTGCTATCGTTTGTTTAGGGTGGTATATATGATTAGTGAAAACGAGGCAAAGATAAAGGATGAAGAATTTGAATTAATATGTAAGTATATTCAATTGAGATATAAATCAAATATAAGTCAAAGAGAATTAGCTAAAAGAATAGGAATTGCACAATCTACAGTTGCAAGAATGGAAAAGAATATGCATTCTATGTCTTTAGGTAATTTTATAAAAATATTATCTGTTCTAGGTTATAAATTAGATATCATTGAAAAGGGGAGTGATTATGAATGATAAAAAGCTAGAAACAATATCAAATCTATTTGAAGGAAAAGAAGTTAGAAGTATTTGGGATAAAGATAAGGAAGATTACTATTACAGTGTAGTAGATGTTATAAGCGCATTAACTGATAGTCCAAATCCTAGACGTTATTGGAGTGATTTAAAAATCGTATTAAATAATGAAGGAAGTCAACTGTACGGAAATATCGTACAGTTGAAAATGAAAGCTTAAGATGGGAAAATAAGAGAAACTGATACTTTAGATACTTGAAGGAGTATTTAGATTAATTGAGTCAGTTCCTAGTCCAAAAGCTGAACCATTTAAAATGTGGCTTGCATCACTTGGCAGACAAAAAGTTGATGAAATATTTGATCCATCTAAAGGTATAGATCAAATGATAGACTTCTATTTAAAGAAAGGTTATTCACTTGCTTGGATAGAAGAACGAATTAAAGCAATTATTGATCGTAAGAAATTAACTAATGTTTGGAAAGAAAATGGAATTCAAGAAGGAAAAGAATATGGAATTCTAACAAATTCTATTTATGAAGCGTGGCCTGATATGTCCGCACAAGATTATAAAGATTTTAAAGGTATAAGAAAAGAAAACTTAAGAGACAATATGACCGAAATCGAAGTCGCTTTAACAAATATTGGAGAAATCGCAGCAAGAGATATTGCTAAAGAGGAAAGACCATTAGGACTTCAAGAAAATATAAAAGTAGCTAAAAGAGGTGGATCGGTTGCACGTGCAGCTAGAAATACTTATGAAAAAGAAACAAAGAAAAGCGCTATCTCAAATAAAAATAACTTAAGTTATAAATATGTAGATGAAACTAAACAAATAGATCATAAATAATAACAAAAAAGTATATAATCTATACTTTTTTTGTTTGGGTGAATTATTTGATTTTTTGTCGAAAAAGTGGTATTATATGCAGCAATTCAGGGGGATAAGTAGGTAAAATGGGGAAAAAAAAGAGTAAAACACAAAAATTTAAAAAGAATAAAAAGAGAAAAATAAAAAGAATAAATGTTCAACAAGTTGTTAACCCATTAATACTTGTCGAAAAAGGGGGAAAAATTATGTTTAAATCATTAGAGGAAAAGGTAAAAAATTACTTTTACCATCATTATGGTAAGTATGCTATCGAATACCATATCGAAGGAGATAAAATCAAAGTTATTTCTAACATTGGTTTATATAGATACGTACCAAATACTAAAACTAATATCAAAAAGTTAGATGAAGCTATTATTAAGAATAAAATTACTATTGCTGAAAAGATTGATGATTATGAAAAAACTAATGAATCAAGAGCAAAAATGCTATTATTTAATATTTCAATGATTCTATTTAGTGGTTTATCTGTAGTATTTGCTTTCTTTTCAGGAAGTTACCTATTATTCTTATTATCAGTTATTTCATTTTCTGTTTGTGTATTTGCTGCAAGTACAAGTGGTCTAACTTATTTTATACTTGTTTCAGAAATCAGAAACTTAAAAAGAGCTACTGGTTATAAACAAGAATTAGAAATTGAAATGCCAAAATTAAATACAAAAAATATCAAAAATAAATTTAATCTATTAAAAGGACAAAACTAGTCCTTTTTTTAGTGCAAACAAAAATAAATTTATAAAAATCTTATAACTTTTTATATATTAAATGTGTTATATCTATCCTAGACAATATTGGACTAATTGTCCTGTCACAAATTAATCTAAAAAGAAAGAATTAAATAATTCTTTTTTTTATTTTTTAAAATGCTATAATAAGTAAAAAGTTAGGTGAGATTATGGCAAAAGATTATTTAATTAATATTAATAAGAAAGATGCAAAGGTTATTTATACAGATGCAAAATCAAATTTTGAATATGATGATGTGTCTAAGATCGATAAGATTACTTCACATTTAAGAGAAGAAGAATTAAAGAAGAATCTAAAAGAATATAATGGAAAACTTTTAAAAGGAAATATCTTTATTCTAGAAACTCCAAATGATAATTCTAAAGGATATTTATATAGACCATTCATTAATGAAACTACATCATTAACAGAAAAGTATTTATATACATTTGACGATTATATTGATGAAAGAATTAAAAGAGTTAATGATAAGGCAACTGATAAAAAGGTTAAACTAGAATTAGCTCTAACTCCAGATTTTTATGAATTTACTAATGAAATGTTAGATGATTTAATGAAAGGTTATATTAATAAGTCTTTATATACTTATGAAGCTTTAAGTAAAAAATCATTAATACCTAAAGATATAATTGATCATATGGAAAGAGTTAAAGATGAATATTCATTCTATAGCGTAAGGCAAAAAGAAAAAGAATTAGCTCACATCGGAAGAAGTTTAAGTTGCTATAGAGCACTTAGAAATTTCTTAATGGAATATATTAAAGTTAAAAATGAAGAATATGGTGGATTAAATAGACCAATGTATTTATGTTGTAATGAATTCAAAATGGGTAAATATTATATAAATGATTCAAGATTAGATGATATTCAAGAAGATATAAAAATTAAGAGGTTATAATGAGAAAAGACTTATTAGAAAAGTTAAGAGAATACTCTTATCCAATTTATAAAAGAAATTATCTTGAATCATTATTAAATTTAGAAATATCTCCATTTGGTGATATTAAAAGACTAAATGAACTTGATATGAATAATCTTGAAAAAGAAATTATTAAATATAATTTAACTATCAAATCAATAAATGCAATTAATAAAAGTTTACCTGAAGACTCTAGATTAAAAGTTAATAAGTATGATGTTTTTGATGCTGAAGTAAGTTTAAATCATGATTGGCAATTTGTAAGTATGTTCTTTAATAAACGTGGTTCTCGAATCATCTATTATGATAGAACCAACGTATCTGAAGTAAAAAGTAATTTAGATGAAGAACTTGAAAGACTTGAAGATCAATATCATCACATGTATGGAGTTTATTATGGTCACATACTTAGAACTAAAGAAGAAGCAGATTTAGAAGATCAAATTGATGATATTAAAAACTTATTATTTGATGTTAATAATATGGAAATAGATAAAGAATTATTTGTTATAGATAAAGCAATCAGAGAAGAACTTTTATTACCATCTGAAGAAAGAAATTTTGTTCATAGTGATGAAACATATGATACATATGATGTATCAAATAATAGTAATATCAAAGTATACAAAAAAACTATTAAAAAAATAAATGTAAAACAATAAGAAAGTATTTTTTCTTATTGTTTTTTTATGTTAAAATTATAAAAGGAGAGTGGAAGAGATGAAAAAGAAAAATAAAGGATTTACATTAGTAGAATTATTGGCAGTAATAGTTATCTTAGCAATCATAATGATTATAGCTATTCCTGCTGTACTAGAAACAATGCAAAGTGCAAGAAAAAAGACATTTAAAGAATATGCAATGAAGGTAACAAATGAAGGACAAAAAACTTATCTATCAGATCAAATGACAAGCAATCCAGGAAGTTGTGCTTTATATAAAATTAAGACAGACTTAGGGCTTAATAATACTGGAGATTACAATGGTTATGTTGTTGTTAAAAACCTAACAGATAAACAAAAAGTATATGTAACTCTATACGATAAAGAATATATGGTTTATGGAGTAGAATTAAGCAATCTAGAAGGTGCTGAATTACAAAGATATACATCAGGTGATGCTTTATCAGAAAATAATATCTTAAGTGTAGCAAACTGTGGAACATATACAGAAAAAACTGACTCAGCAACTTATGAAACTAAAACTGAAACATTATCTTCAACACCTCAAAGTAGTACACCAGAGGTTAAAAAATTGCTTACTGGAGAAAAACAAGGAGCTAACGATTGGGTTGGTGTTTATGTTAATGGTGAAATAAAAGAATGCTACAATAAAAGTGGTGATATTGGATCAGATTATAATTACATGAATAATGGAAATAAAACAAATTATTGTACTAATCAAGTAGGTGATACTGATGATTTCTCAGTATGTGAAGCAGCAAAGAGTACTATTTGTTGTACAGCTGAAAATGATAATTCAGGTCCAGATAAAACATATACATGGGTATTTAATGAAAATCAATCAAACGGATTATATCCACATAAATCTTGTGGTTGGGGTTATATGGTTAATGATTACTTTCCAAAAGGTAAATGGCTTTATATAAGAGTACCTGGTGGAGGATTACCTGAAACAGGAGTATACGAAGACTAAAAAGTATTAGGAGTTAGACAACATGAAGAAAAATAAAGGATTTACATTAGTAGAATTATTAGCAGTAATCGTAATTTTAGCAATTATTATGATTATTGCTATTCCAGCAGTACTTGAAACAATGCAAAGTGCAAGAAAAAAGACATTTAAAGAATATGCAACAAAAGTTACAACTGAAGGACAAAAAACTTATCTAGCAGACCAAATGATAAGTGATCCAGGAAGTTGTGCTTTATATAAAATTAAGACAGACTTAGGGCTTAATAATACTGGAGATTACAATGGTTATGTTGTAGTTAAAAACCTAACAGATAAACAAAAAGTATATGTAACTCTATACAATAAAGAATATATGATTTTTGGAGTAGAATTAAGTAATCTAGAAGGTGCTGAATTACAAAGATATACATCAGGTGATGCATTATCAGAAAATAATATTTTAAGTGTAGCTAACTGTGCAACTTATACAGAAAAAACTGACTCATCAACTTATGAAACTAAAACTGAAACATTATCTTCAACACCTCAAAGTAGTACACCAGAAGTTAAAAAATTATTAACAGGTGAAAAAGAAGGAGATAATCATTGGGTTGGTGTATATGAAAATGGTAATATTGTTGGATGTTATAGTAAAATTAGTGGTTTTAATGGAGGAACTTATGAAAATCCTGAAAATGGTGTTCCTGTTTATGATGGTACTTTAGAAAATAATTATTGTACGTTAGTATATGGTACAGATGAAAGTACATGTGTTTCAAAAAAATCTACTGATTGTTGTACATCAACTGTAACAAATAAAGCATATTTTCACGCATTTAAAAATCCTGGAGTTTCAACTATAAATGTTTCATGCGGTATGTATTATTTGAAAAGCTCTGATGGTAATTATATACCTAGATTTGAAGCTGCTAAAAGCGGACATTTACCTGCAACAGGAGTATACGAAGACTAAAAAGAATTAGGGAATAGACAACATGAAGAAAAATAAAGGATTTACATTAGTAGAATTATTAGCAGTAATAGTTATCTTAGCAATCATAATGATTATAGCTATCCCAGCAGTACTTGAAACAATGCAAAGTGCAAGAAAAAAGACATTTAAAGAATATGCAACAAAAGTAACAAATGAAGGACAAAAAACTTATCTAGCGGACCAAATGACGAGTAATCCTGGAAGTTGTGCTTTATATAAAATTAAGACAGACTTAGGACTTAATAATACTGGAGATTACAATGGTTATGTTGTAGTTAAAAACCTAACAGATAAACAAAAAGTATATGTAACTCTATACGATAAAGAATATATGGTTTATGGAGTAGAATTAAGTAATCTAGAAGGTGCTGAATTACAAAGATATACATCAGGTGATGCATTATCAGAAAATAATATTTTAAGTGTAGCAAATTGTGGAACTTATACAGAAAAAACTGACTCATCAACTTATGAAACTAAAACTGAAACATTATCTTCAACACCTCAAAGTAGTACACCAGAAGTTAAAAAGTTATTTACCGGAGAAAAACAAGGAGCTAACGATTGGGTTGGTGTTTATGAAAACGGTACAATGACAGGATGTTACAGCAAACTAGGAAATTCAAATTTAGAATATACTGAATGGCTTTATGATGGATCTTTAGAAACTAGTTATTGTGTTGGTCAAGGATTTGAATCTGAAAGTGAAAGTGAATGTGAAGCACATAAATCAATTACTTGCTGTACAGCTAGTGCAACTGATAATGTTGGGGTTTTAGCAAGTCAAACATATCATTACTTCTATTCACAAAATAATAGTTCTTCAGGAAGTACAAAATCATGTGGAATATTATATTATAAAAGTGGTAATAGTTTAGTAGCTAGTAGTCCAGGTGTTTCATATGGTGGAGGATTACCTGAAACAGGAGTATACGAAGACTAAAACAATTGAAAGTAAGCGAGTTTATGGAGAATAAATTTAAGAATAACTAATAGTTATTCTTTTTTCTTGTATTGAGTATTTTTTATATATTAAGTATAATAAAATAAGTAGAATATAAAAGAGTAAAGAAGGGTATATAATGGGAATTATAACAGCAGTCTTATTAATTAATTTCATTTATATTTTTGTTATCTCAGCACTATACTTTTCTAAGAAAAAAGTTATGGATAAAGAAAACATTTATCTATCCATAATCCTAGTATTAACTCTTGTATGTATAATCTTTGAATATTTAAATATCTTATTTATATCTAAAAATCCTGTTACTAATACAGGTTTAATAATACATAATATTTATGAAACTTTCTTAATTATTTGGGCAACTGTATTTAGTATTTACTGCTGTGAACTAGTTAGCCCTAAAGATAAAAAAGATGATACTCAAAAATCAATAATTATTAAAACCGTAATTGTTGTATTTTATATGCTTGCTGTTTCAATTGCAATGGCATTAATCCCTGCGAAATTTACTCAAGGAATTATTCTTCCTTATGAATCAAGTGCAAGAGTAATCTTAATGTCTATTATTGTATCTTTCTATATGATCTACTTAGATATAAATATCTTTTTAAATAAAAAGAATGATATAAGAAAACTTACACCATTAATTGTATTCGAATTCTTATTTATTGTAATTTTAATACTAAGAAAAACAGTTATTAGTCCAGAGTATTTAGTAATATCTCAAGTATTATCAATTACACTTCTTATTATGACTAATACAATTGAAAACCAAGACTTAAAAATTATAACTGAATTAAGTGCAGCTAAAAAAGAAACTGAAAAAGCAACACGTGCTAAGTCAGACTTCTTATCAAGTATGTCTCATGAAATAAGAACTCCACTTAATGCAATTATTGGTTTATCAGAAGTTATTAGTGAAGATATAGATGGAAGAACTGATATTGATGATTCTATCAGAGAAAATCTTAATGATATTAATTATGCTTCTCAAACTCTTCTAGAAATTGTTGGTAACATCCTAGATATCAACAAGATTGAATCCAATAAAATGGAAATACAAAATTTGAATTACTTCCCAACTGAGATAGTTAATGAATTACTTAAGATGAATAAAGTAAGAATAGGTAATAAAGATATTAAACTTACTTCCAATATTTCAAGCGATGTACCATATGAATTACTTGGAGATAAAATTCATATTAAACAAATTATTAATAACCTTTTAAGTAATGCTATTAAATATACTGATAAAGGTAGTGTTCAAATAAATCTATTTGCTAAGAATGATGGATTTGTTTGTAATCTAATTATTCAAGTTAAAGATACTGGTAAAGGTATTAAGACAAGTGATTATGATAAATTATTTAATAAGTTTGAGAGGTTAGATACTGAGATTAATTCAACAATCGAAGGATCAGGTTTAGGACTTGCTATTACTAAGAGATTAGTTCAATTACTTAATGGATCAATCAGAGTAAAAAGTACTTATGGAGAAGGTTCTATATTTGAAGTGGAAATACCTCAAACAATAAGTATGATGATAAATCCAAAACAAGTTGAAATGGAATATAGAATTGAGCAAATTGAATCTGGAGATATGGAATCAGTCGTAGCATCAATGAAACAAGTTCTTATTTGTGATGACTCTCAAATAAATTTAAAGATTGCATCTTCACATTTAAAAGATCAACTTATAAATATAGATACTTGTACAACTGGTAGAGAATGTGTAGAATTTGCTAAAAAGAAAAAATACAATATCATTTTCTTGGATTTGAAAATGCCTAACATGGATGGATTTAAAACTCTTGATGAACTAAAAAGAATCAAAGGATTTAATACTCCAGTCGTAGCTTTCACAGCAGTCGAAGAAGATGTTGAATCAACTTGTTTAAATGCCGGATTTACTGGCTTCCTAATTAAACCATTTAGTAAAGAACAAATAATAAATAAATTAAATGAAGTAGTAGGCAACTATAAAGAAATAAGAAACAATGTAGTTGAAGAAACAATTGAAAAACAAGATGAAGGAATTCCAGATGTTACTGAAACTCCTCCGATTGAAAGTTTAGCTCCAGTGGTAGATATCAAAACTCAAGAAATGAGTGATACTCCTGCAGTGCCAAATTTTGGAGAAAAGAGCACGCCAAAAGAAACACCTAAGGAAGAACCTGCAGTTAATATATCAAGTGAACCTGCAAATAAAACAGTAGAAGGTAAGGTACAACCTCCAATTTCATTTAATTAAAAGTAGAATTATTTCTACTTTTTTTATTTTTCTATGTTATAGTAAATATGCAGGTGGTAAAGAAGAGATTATAATTATTGTAGACCAAAAGAAGTTCCTGCATATGATCAAGAAAAAGTGAAAATTAAGAATGAAGAGATTGTAAAAAGAGTATTAAAATTAAGATAATTCTCTTTTTTTGTTTTATAATATATATGAGGGTTTATGAAGAAAAATAGATTAAATATTATAATTTTTGTTTTATGTGTAATATTTGTTTTAGTAATATTCTTTTATATTCAAAATGAATCTTCATATGGATATAATGAACCTGAAACTACAACTACAAGTACAACTACTGAAAGTGTTTATTATTCAAAAAGTGCCATTCCTGATTTTAATGGAAATGGTTATATTGAATTAAACTCAAATAAACCAGAATTCATTGATACAGATTACACTACAACTTCATTTGAAGTCTATAGTGATTTAGATAACTTAGGTAGATGTGGAGTTGCCTACGCAAACATAGGGACAGATATTATGCCAACAGAAAAGAGAGGCTCAATATCAAATGTAAAACCTAGCGGTTGGCACTCAGTTAAATATGATAATGTTCCTGGTAAATATTTATACAATAGATGTCATTTAATCGGATATCAATTAACTGGTGAAAATGATAATAATAAAAACTTAATTACTTGTACAAGATATATGAATGCTACAACAATGTTATACTTTGAAGACATGACAGCAAACTATATTAGGGAAACAAATAATCATGTTTTATATAGAGTAACCCCAATTTATGATGAAGATAATTTGCTTGCTAAAGGTGTTCAAATGGAAGCTTCCTCAGTTGAAGATAAATGTACTTCATTATGTTTCAATGTATTTGTTTATAATGTTCAAGATGGTATAACAATTAATTATAAATCTGGTGAATCAGAAAGGAGTTAATTATGAAAATAGTTAATATAATCGGTTTAGCTTTATGGGTATTTTATACACTTGTATATTTTGCCATACTAAGTAGAACTAAAAGAAAAAAGAATAAAATAAGTAAGTATTTTAAAGTAAGTATCTTACTAATAGTAATTCTTGCTTTTGTTAATATAATTGTGATTCTAAATGAATCTGATGCTAAGCCAGAAGATGTTAATAAAACTACAACTAGTAGTAGTAGTGAAGTTAAAAATGAAAAAACAAGTGAGGTAACTACTATGGAAAAAACTACAACAAAAGAATCAAGTGGTACTTTTAAAAAGATTAATCATGATTTAAGTGGAGCAATTGACTCAGGAACTACTTCAAAAGGATATTCTATCCAAGAAAAAGATGGAATTACTTATATTGATGGATATATGATTGCTAATAAAACATATGGTTTACCTTCAACATTTAATCCTGGAAAATTAGATGCCACTGTTGAAAAAGCAGCAGATAAAATGTATGAAGCAGCTAAAAAAGAAAAAGGATATAATATGTGGGGACAATCACAATTTAGATCTTATGAAACTCAAAAGAAGTTATATAACAATTATGTAGCTAGAGATGGAAAAGCTGCAGCTGATACTTATTCAGCAAGACCAGGGTTTAGTGAACATCAAACAGGTTTGGCTTTTGACGTATGTGCTAAGAATAAACCTTGTATAACAAGTGATTTTAATTCAACACCTGAAGCAAAATGGTTAAGTGATAATGCTTGGAGATTTGGTTTTATCTTAAGATATGTTAATGGTAAAACTAATGAAACAGGTTATAAATATGAATCATGGCACTTTAGATATGTAGGTTCTGAACTTGCTGAAAAACTATATAACAATGGTGATTGGATAACTATGGAAAGTTATTTCGGATTTGATTCTGAATATAAAGACTAGGAGTGAATTGACATGAAAATAATATCTTGGAACGTCGCAGGTTTTAGAGCAGTCTTAAATAAAGGTTTTGATGAATTCTTTAAAAGTAGTAATGCTGATGTTTATTGTTTACAAGAATCAAAAGTACTACCTGATCAATTTGAATACGCACCAGTTGGTTATGAAATGTATTTAAATCCTGCAGAGAAAAAAGGTTATTCAGGTACACTTGTATTTACTAAAGTAAAACCTATAAATGTAACTTATGGTATGGGTATAGATATGCATGATCATGAAGGAAGAATTATTACTTTAGAATTTAAAGATTTCTATTTAATAAACATGTATGTACCTAATGCTAAAAGAGATTTATCAAGACTAGATGAAAGAATGATTTGGGAAGATGATTTTAAAGCTTATGTTAAAAAGTTAGAAAAGTCTAAACCTGTAGTTATTTGTGGTGATTTTAATGTTGCTCATACTGAATCTGATATTAAAAATGCTAAAGCAAATATTGGTAAAGCAGGTTTCACTTATGAAGAAAGAGATAAATTTACTGAACTTTTAAATTCAGGTTTAATAGATACATGGAGATACTTTAATCCTGATGTTAAAGATAAATATACTTGGTGGTCTTATATGGGACATGCTAGAGAAACTAATGCTGGATGGAGATTAGATTATTTTCTTATTTCAAAAGACTATATTAAAAAAGTTAAAGCTTCAAATATCTTAGATAATGTAATGGGAAGTGATCACTGTCCAATTGAATTAGATTTAGAAATGGAGTAATACATGCTATACGTCATATTAATTCTACTTATTATTTTAGCTGTTCTTTTACTTGTATTATATGTTGTTGCTATGAAGTTTGTTAAAGCAATTGGTTTTAGTACTTTAAAAGAACTTATAGATGAAATAAAAAAGCAATCAACTACAGAAAAAGAAATATACTCAAGTCCTAAAAACTTAAGTGACATGACTAAATTATTAGTACCACTAATATCTAAAGATTTTCCATCTTTTAATCAAGAACAAATATTTACTCAATCAAGAAATTATATAAACGCTATTCTTGATTCATTAGAAGCTAAAGACTCTTCTTTAATTAAAGATAAAAACTTAAAGTTTATAATACCTAAAGTTGAAGATCAAATTAAGAATCTTAATGAACTTGAAAAGGAAGTTCATTATACAAATGTTAGATTTAATAAATGTGCCATTAGTGAATACACTAATAAAGGTGGTGTAGCTAAAATCACAGTTGTTTCATCTTTAAGTTACTATTATGATTCTAATGATGAAAAAGAAAAGAAGTTTACTGATGTAAGAAAAGAAACTAGATACAAGTTAGAATATGTTTATATTTATGATGAAGATAAAATACCTGAAAACATAGATTTATTAAAGATTAATTGTCCTAACTGTGGAGCACCTGTAGATTTCTTTGGCAGAGGAAAGTGTTCTTATTGTAATACTATGTTATCGCCAATAAACATCAAGAACTGGAGTGTAGTAAATTATGAAGAATATTAAAATACTAATATGTTTATTATCAGTTTTATTATTAACTGGATGTGGTAGTTCTAAAAATAAACTTGTAACTTATCTTGAAGATAATTCATTTGAATGTTTAAAAAATGTATGTGTTAAAAACTCTACAGAAAAAGATAATGTTCAAGTAATAACTACATATGATATAGATAATAAAACTATGACAATAGATACTAAATTTACATCATTACAAACTAGTAATTTCACATATGATTGGGATGTAAAAAGTGCATCTTATACTTATACACT
>JAILLM010000002.1 GCA_024693165.1 Bacilli bacterium
TTGCTTCATACCCTTACTCATTCTTTTTAAATTAGCTTTAGGATCTAACTGTAATTCTTTAATTAATGAATCTGCATAGCTTAAATCATTAATATTTTTATATTCTGCTTGGCTCTTTAAAAAGTTAGTTCCTGTTTTTAAATCAGGAAATGCGATTTCACCTGGAACATAGCCAACAAGCTTTGCAATTTCAGATTGATATTTCCAAGATTCTAATCCATTAACATAGGCAGAACCACTTGTTGGTTTGATGAAGCCTAGGATTGAACGAATGGTAGTAGTTTTACCAGAACCATTTGTTCCAACAAAGCCTATCATTTCACCTTTATTAATTGATAAATTAATATCAAATATTCCTCTTTGATTCCCGTAATCTTTTGTGAGATTTTTAATTTCAATTAATCCTTCATTTTTTAAATCCATTAGAAATTACCTCCAAATTCTTTATCTTCTTTATAAAATTTCATGAAATAATCCTCTAAGGTTTCTTTAATGTTATTAAATTCTTTTATTTCGAAATTAGATAAATAATTAATTACATCATTAATATTTTTATCATCACATGAAATAAATAATTTATTTTCATCTTCATTATCCTTTAAGATATTAATGATTTTATTATCATAATTATCTTTAAATTTTTTATAATCATCATTTGAATTAAATATAATTCTATATTGCTTAATTGAATTATGCTTCAAATCATTAGCAACAAATTCAGATACTATTTTTCCATCCTTTATAATAGCGATTCTATCGCATGTTGCATCAACCTCTGAGAATATGTGAGAAGAAAGAAGAATTGTTTTTCCTCTTTTCTTTTCTTCAACAATAAAATCGATGAAGCGTTGTTGCATAACTGGATCTAGACCTGATGTAGGTTCATCAAGTATTAGAACCTGAGGATCTGACATAAAGGCTGTTACAATTGCAAGCTTTCTTTTAACACCTAAACTCATATGCTTAGTATCGCCTTTTAAAACATTATCTTTAAGTTCAAACATATTAAGCATTTTTTGTAACATCTCATCATCATGAATATGATACATATCCTGCATCATTTTAATGAATTCATATCCTGTTAAGCCTTGAGGTAGGGCTATTTCACCTGGAATATATCCAACATTATTTAATATTTGGCTATATTCAGTAAATGAATCCTTATCTAATATTTTAGTGTTTCCACTATCTGGATGGGAAAAACCCATAAGATGTCTGATGGTTGTAGATTTACCTGCGCCATTTGGACCTAAGAATCCAAAAACCTCGCCTTGGTTTATTTGAAATGAAACGTCAAATACACCACGACCAGAACCATAATCCTTTGTTAAATGATTTACTTCAATTACACTCATTTTTAAACCTCCTTATAATACTGAAGTACAATTTCGTACTCGAGTTTGACTTTTTGAACATAAATGATTATAATCTATACGAAAAAGAAAACAATAGTCAATATTTGCACTTTAGTATGATATTGGACTATTGGCTTAAAATAGTACGAAATGAAGGCGTTATCATATGGCAGTTTACAGAAATTCTATAAAAAATAAAAAGGCAATTCAAAAAGCATTTGCCGATTTATTGCTAGAAAAGAATGATATTAATAAGATTACAGTAAAAGAGATTGTGGAAAAAGCAGATATTTCTAAATCAACATTCTATGCTCATTATCAAGATATTTACGCAGTTGAAGAGGAACTTGAAATAGAAATAATTAATTTCCTTAAAGGAATACTTCAGGATTATATGCATTCACATAATCTAAATTATCCAACATATATTAGAAAGTTAATTAATTTATTAAAGGAAAATGAAGATATTTATAAAAAGATAATTAATTCAAATTATCAAATTAGATTTATTGATGAGCTTAAAGATATGTGTAATGAAGCAGTAAATAATGATGTTAGAATTAATTTCTTATCAAAGGATGAGAAGAAAAGAAAGGCAGAAATAGATTTTATTACTAATGGAACAATTCATCTATTTGTCGATTATTTCAAAGGAAAGATTCCTCAAACATTAGATGAGATAGGTGAAGGAATTGCTAGTGTAATGAATATAATGTGTCATAGTATTAATTAAACGGTCAATGACCGTTTTGTTTTTTAGGAAAATAAATTTTACGAAAATAAATTTGCGTAAAAAAATAAATGTGGTATAATATATTCATTACACTAGCAATTCCTTCACCTATCTCATCTAATGTTTGAGGAA
>JAILLM010000035.1 GCA_024693165.1 Bacilli bacterium
AATATTCTTCTAGCTACTGAGTTATTTTCAATATATATAGTTATTCTATCTTCATAGTTATTTGTATTTAATAGTAAGAAACCATTTACTTCAGCAATAGACTCAAGTTTATTAGTTTCTATCTTAGTAACTTCATCTTTAATTTGTTTAGTAAAAGATGCCATCTATATTACCTATTATTTAACATATATGAAAATAGTTTTCTTAATTCAGTTTTACCTTTAGCATCAAGTTTAACAAAGTTTAACTTTAATTGATATCCACTATCAAATGATAATAATATTGCTCCACTTGTACGCTTAAATAATATTGCTCCACTTGATATTGAAGAATATGGAATTATATGTATCTTCTTACTACCATCTAAAGGATTAACATCAAATAAAATCATTCTTTCATTTGTGAATAAACCTTTATCACGACTAGTCTTATATGCTTGGATTGGTTTTTCTCCAGATTTCATATAATCAGTCACATATGATGGTAATTCTTTAGTATCAATTTCAGCATTAAAATTAAAGTATTTTGTTAGTTCTTTATATTTAATATAAGCCATAATAATCACCTCTTATAATGTACTATTTATATAATAAAAAATCAAGTTTTACCCTGATTTTTTAATTGCACTTATTATTTTTCTTTTACTTTGTATTTGAATGTTGTTTTAACATTATTATTACTTGTTAATCGAATAGTTGCTGTTAGATGATCTTGTGTAGTAACACTGCTAGTATTAAAATTATTAAAACTATATTTATCACCAGTTAATACAACAGTAGAACCATCTTCATATACGCCTAATACAGTATAATTAAACTCATCCTTTAGCTTAAAGTGAATAACACCATTACCTTTACGATCAAGTTTTATTGAAACAATCTTTTTCATCTCATCTACAAGTTTTATATTATTTAATGCATCTATAGATTCATCAATCTTATTAATATCATTTGATGATACATTTTCCTTAGCTGTTTTTATTGCTTCATTTAATGCATCTACAGACTTTTTAGTCTTCCCAGTTGTGTCTAATTTTTCTTTTGATTCAATTAACTTATTTAATTCTTCTTTTTTATTATCTAATTTTTCTTGTTCTTTATCATATACTATTTTAGCATCACAATGGAATCTATCTCCTTGTAATTTTAAAACATAATATTTTAATGTCTTATACTTATTACCTTCATATATAGTAGGATAATCTTTAACTACATCAATTATTTGTTCATGAGTCTCATAAACATGGATATGTTCATTTGAATAATTGTTAACGGCATCTTCAATTTTCTTAGTTATCTTTAAATCAAAATATGTATCCTTAGTTGCTTCTGGTTTGTTATAAGGATGATAATAATTTTTAGCATTAGTATTAGCTATGCCATCCTCTTTTAAGACAGAAATCATAGTTGTCGCTTTTAATACTTTATATTTAGTATGAACTACAAAATCTTTTTTGATAGATTTTAAATCTTTTTCATCAACATTCCATCCTAGGAATTCTAATGAAATAGAATCATTCCATTCTGTAATATTCTTATTCATTTCAGGTATATCAGCAGGCTTCTTATAACCAACAGTTTGAGTTGATATAGTTTTGCCTTTTATACCAATAAATGTTACAGTAAATTCTTTTTTAGATATTGCTTCATCTATAGCATTTTTTGTATTTTCTACAGATTTATTTAATTCATCAATATTATTAATATTATTTAAATTATCTTCAAAATCTTTTTTGATAGTTGATATTTCTTCAATATATTCTTCATCTTCTGATTTATATTTTTTAATATCATCTAATGCTCCATTTTTCTTATCTAGAAATTCTCTTTCTCTATCATATTTTAGTTTTCCATCAATATGGAATCCAGGTGTTGAAGTTTCACAGAACTTCATTACATAGAATTCATATTCTTTATATTTACCATCTTTTGTTGGTAATTCTTTATTCTTATCTACTTTTCTGATGTCTTCATCACTTGATAATACAACGGCATATTTATTATCATTGATTGCTTTTTTAATTTCATCAGTAATATCTAATTCAATATTTTTTAAATGAGTATATCCAGCATTAATAGATACTGTTTTATCTTCAGGTATTTCAATATCATCCTTTAGTAAATATACAGAAGCTACTACTTTAGTAATATCATATATACCTGTGATAGTAACATCTGATTTTACATTTTTATATGCTGTATTTTCTTTATCCCATCTTTTAAGTTTATATGTAACATTTCTATATGTAGCATTTCTTAGTTTATCAGTAGGAGCATGTTCTACACTTCCTTTATATGGAACTATATATTCTACTGTTTTTCCATTTTTACCTACAAATGTAACTTTATATCTTTTATTTGCAATAATTTCATCTATTGCTTTCTTTCCTTCAGTTAAAGTATTATTTACATCATCTATTGATTTAACATTATTAATTGCTTCTGTAGTTTCATCTTTACTTTCTTTAACTTCAGCAATATCATTAGTTTCTTCAACTTTATAATTATTTAAATCTTCAATTGCTTCTACTTTTTTATCAGCTAATTCTTGATCATGGTCATATGTATATTTACCATCAATATGGAAACCATCTTCTACAAATTTCATAGCATACCAATTGTATGATTCATATTTATTATTTGGAGTTGGTAATCCTTTGTATTTTTCATCCATTTTAACAATCTTATTATTATCAGAATATAATACACCATATTCATCTTTAGCTATTAAATCTAAAATATTTTTATTTAATGGAAGTCTAATTTCACCTACATATTTGTAATCTTTACTTGAATAGAATTTATTAACATCACTTGGTATTTCTAAACCTTCATTTAATAAATATACTTTAGCATATGCATGTGTAATTCTATATTTTGCATTTACTGTGATATCAGATCTTATATCTTTAAAATCTTTATCCCATCCATCAAATTTATAATTTACATTCTTATATAATACGTAAATATTAAAATCTTTTTTAACTACAGGTGCTTCTGCATCTTCTCTATATTTAACTTCTTTAGTAATTTCTTTATCTTTAGTTATAAATATAACAGTAAATGTTTTATTAGCAATTATTTCATCTACTTTGTTTTTACCTTCAGTTAAAGTATTATTTACTTCTTCTAATGTTTTTGAATTATTAATTAATTCAATAGTTTCATCTTTACTATTTCTTATCTCATTGATGTCTTTTTCTTCTTCAGTCTTATAATTATTTAATTCTTCAATTGCTTTTGTTTTTGCAGCTTCTAAATCTTTTCTTTCTAATTCATCTAATGCTTCTTTTGCTTCCTTAACTAAAGTATCAATAGCATCTTTAGTCTTAGCAACATCCACATTAGTATTAAACTCATTTAATAGTTCTTCATATGAAGATACTACATCTTTAGTTTCTGCATATTCTTTTACTTCTTTTTTAGCACTTTCTTTATAAGCATCTAAATCATTCTTAATTAAATTATCAATAGCATCTCTACCATCATTTAAATTATTAACTATATCTTCAATAGTAGTAGAATCATTGATCTTTTTAGTATAATCTTCAATAAGTTTATTATATGATTCATCATTAGAATAAACATATTCACTTCTATATTGTTTTAATTCTAATATAGCAGATGACTTATCTCCAACTAAACTAACAGCTGTATCAACAACAGTATTAGTGTTATTAAGATTTCTAGTTATATTTCTTCTTTGTCTTCTAGGATTCACGCTATTGTTGTTATTATTAGAAATATCACTTATTAGTCCTTCCCCAGAGTTGTCAGATGATGGATTTCTTTGTTCTCCATTATTATTTTGCTCAGGTTGCATTTCATCATCATTTAAAGGGTTCGCAAAAGCATAAACGAATAGTCCTAAAATAATGAATAATACAATGGCAAAAGTCACTTTCTTCTTATTCATAAAAACTCCTCCCCAGAAATAAAAAAAAGCATTTATATAAAAATATAAATGCAGCTGACTACCATAATTAAATAATTTTAGGTTCTATAGCTTTGCGTCACTGAATTTCTCCAGCTTTGCCAATAAATTTGCTTTTTTCGTTTTTCCACCTAAATTATATATTAAAATATTTAATTAAGCAAGATAATTGATTAATTTTTAAAATGGAAGATTTTAAACCATACCTTACCAGTTATATTCTTTTTATCAATAAATCCGTATTTACGACTATCAAGAGAATCACTTCTATTATCACCTAATACTAAATACTTATCATCTGGTATTTTATCTACTCCAAATGTTGTAATAGAAAAGTCATCAGTTTTAGTATCTTCATTTAAATATGATTCAGAATATTCTTGATCATTTATATATAATTTATTATTTATAAATTCAACCTTATCTCCAGGTAAACCTATTACTCTTTTAATCATATACTTTTCATTTTG